>NZ_JBEXDZ010000099.1:0-34245 GCF_040606085.1 Streptomyces sp. NPDC005485
CTGGCCCGATCCGACCTGCCCTCGCTGCGGCGCGGCGCCGATGCGGCCCGCACCACCGGCGGGAGCACCCGCACCGAGAGCCGGTCCGCCCGCCTGGCCGTTGCCGCGGCGCGCGGCGGCGACACCGGCCGAGGCCTGCGCGGCGGCCGGACCGCCGATGCCCGGCGCGCCCTGGCCCTGACCCGGCTTGCCCGGAACGGGCTTCTTGCCGCCCTGGGCGACGTCGACGGGGAGCATGACCAGGGCGGTCGTACCACCGGAGTCGGACGGGCGGAGCTGAATACGGATGCCGTGACGCTGCGACAGCCGACCGACCACGAACAGACCCATGCGGCGCGAGACCGAGACGTCCACGGTGGGCGGCGAGGCGAGCCGCTCGTTGATCGCGGCGAGGTCCTCGGGGGAGAGGCCGATGCCGGTGTCGTGGATCTCGATCAGTACGCGGCCGTCGGGCAGCGCGTGACCGGTGACCTTGACCTTGGTCTGCGGGGAGGAGAACGAGGTGGCGTTCTCCAGCAGCTCGGCGAGCAGGTGCACGAGGTCGTTGACGACGCGTCCGGCGACCTCGGTGGCCGGGACCGAGGAGAGCTCGATGCGCTCGTACTGCTCCACCTCGGAGGCGGCGGCGCGCAGCACGTCGACCAGCGGGACCGGCCGGGTCCAGCGGCGGCCGGGCTCCTCACCGGCGAGCACGAGGAGGTTCTCACCGTTACGGCGCATGCGGGTCGCGAGGTGGTCGAGCTTGAACAGCGAGGAGAGCTGGTCCGGGTCGGCCTCGCGGGACTCCAGCTCGGAGATGAGCGAGAGCTGACGCTGGATGAGGCCCTGGGAGCGGCGCGAGAGGTTGGTGAACATCGCGTTGACGTTGCCTCGCAGGAGGGCCTGCTCGGCGGCGAGTCGTACGGCCTCGCGGTGCACGTCGTCGAAGGCCGCGGCCACCTGGCCGATCTCGTCCCGGGAGTGCACACCGACCGACTCCACGGACGTGTCGACGTCCTGCGGGTCGGACTCGGAGAGCTGCTTGACCAGCTCGGGCAGGCGGTCCTGGGCGACCTTGGTCGCGGTGTCCTGCAGCCGGCGCAGCGAGCGGATCATGGAGCGGGCCACGACGAAGGCGCCGACGAGGGAGACGCCGAGGACGAGGAGGATCAGGGCACCGGAGATGATCGCTTCGCGCTCGGACTCGTTGCGCAGCTCGCGGGCCTTCTGCTCCATCTCGTTGAGCAGCGTGTCCTCGATCCGGGACATCGTCTGGATCTTGGTGGAGTCGGCGTCGACCCAGTCGCGGTACGAGCGCTTGTCCTGCCCGCGCAGACCGGCCGAGTTGGCCAGCACGCGCTTGGCGTACTCGTCGGCCGACTCGATGATCGGGTTGCCCTCGTCGATGGGCTTGAGGAGCTCGGCCGCGGCGTCGTCGCCGTAGATGTTCCCGAAGGTGCTGAGCTCGGAGGTCTGGCTCTCCTGCGCGCCGAGCGCGTACAGCCGGTCGTTCTCCGACAGCTTGCCGTACGTCGTGTTGTTCGCCGGCAGCGCGGCGGCGATGACCGCGCGCTGGACGGAGGCGTACTCCTTGGCCGTGGAGAAGGCGGACAGCGCGCGCGTGCGCTGGATCATCTCCGGGTTGCTGGTGGCCTCGGCCATGTCCTGGGAGAGGTCGAGCAGCTGGGAGATGAGGCGGTGGTACGACTCGACCGTCTGCGAGGAGTTCTTGGGGTCCTCGTACGCGTTGCGGCGGATGTCGCTGAGGGTCTTGAGCTCGCTGGTGAGGCCGACCAGGCTCTCGCGGACGCCGGTGAGCTGTCCGTTGGCGCTGGCTTCCTCGATCTCGTCGGTGCCCTCGATGAAGGCCTGCGACGCCTTGTCCGTCTTGTCGCGGACGCCCTTGACCTGGTAGTCGGTCGCCGAGGCGCCGTGCACCAGCGGACCGGCCGACTGGTCTCGCTCCGCCTGGAGCGCGGCGGCGAGCTGGGTCGCCTGCTTGGTCATGTCCGTCAGCAGCTTCATGTTGTCGAGCTGCTGGATGTCGTCCATGGAGTCGCTGATGCGCAGCGCGCCGAGCGAGGTCGCTGCGACCACGGGGAGCGCGAGCAGTGAGACCAGGCGCGTCGAGATGCGCCAGTTGCGCAGCGCTATTCGGGAGCCGGAGGTGCCGGAGCCCTTGGACTTCGCAGCCGGCTTGACCGGTGGAGTGGGAGCCGTGGCGCCGAGGCGTGCGGAACGGTCACCGCTGCCGCCGACCTCTGCCGGTCCCTGGTTCTGGGCGTGCTGGGGCGAGGAGCTGCCGGCCTTGGGGCCAGCCCCGCCGTGCGGCTCCGGCTCCGCCGAAGCACTGCCATCCCTCTTGAAACGTCCCTGCACTAGCGTCGCAACCTCTGGACCAGGCGCCTCTCCGCGTGAACGGCGAGACGGTGTCGGCGTCGTGGGAGCGCCCTGAATTCGCTCCCATGGTGGTCGTGAGTGACCGGCGCAGGCTCCCCCTTCCCGCCGCTACCCGGCGCTGCGTTGCGCCCCTTGCGCGCCGGTTCGATCCCGCGGCGGTCCGTGGAATTCCAGCACAGTGCAGGATCTCCAACAAGGCCCGTGGGCCAGGCTGTGACCACCGTGACACCTTGTGAGGGGTGCGTTACGAGACGTAGAAAGCGATCTCGTACATATCGGGCATAAAAGGGCGAGGTGTTGGGGTGCGGGGGGTGTCCCAGTCGCGATGATCAGGAGCGGAATGTTTGCTTCAGTGGAGCAATGTCCGTTTCGTCGGGTCGAGTTGATGGTCTGAATTGACCGGTTTGCCTACTAGTAGGTGAGCAAACTCACACGGTGATCATGGCGTCTTCACGGCTTCGCCCGGGAATTGAATGTTTAGCCTGACGCTTTACATCGATGGCGAATCCGACAACCCGCGTCCGCGTGAGGCCCTTTGAGCCCGCCGGATGCCCGTAAACGACAAGGTCACGGACAACAACAGTGAAGACGACGATGATGTTCCGCAACATAGCCAACCCGCGACGCACCACGCTGGCGCACCTCGAGGACGCCGACGACCTGCAGACGTCGCAACAGCCGGAGCACTCCGTCGACCTCCCCGCCCAGACCGCCAACCCGCGGCGCACCATCCTCATGGAGGTCCCGGTCGCGACCCCCGCCGGGAAGTAATACGCACGCCGGCCGCCCCACGCTCAAGCGCCCCCGCGCCGCTCAACCGCGAGGTGCCTGGCCCTTTGCCGCGTTAGCCTGGAGCGTCAGACTCCAGCCGGCTCAGCAGAGGGGCGCAACGAACCCGTGCGCATCGCCAGATTCTCCATCGACGGCAACGTCGCCTTCGGCGCGGTCGAGGGCGACAAGCCGGACGAGCTCGTCCTCGACATCATCAAGGGCATCCCGTTCGCGGACTTCGAGCTCTCCGGTACGAAGGTCCCCCTGAGCAAGGTCCGGCTCCTGCCGCCGGTGCTCCCGAACAAGGTCGTGGCCTTCGGCCGCAACTACGCGGCGCACGCGAGGGAGCTCGGCAACGAGGTGCCCGACGCCCCGTTCGCCTTCTTCAAGCCGTCGACCTCCGTGATCGGCCCCGGCGACGAGATCCAGTACCCGTCCTTCACCAGTGACCTCCACCACGAGGCCGAGCTGGCCGTGGTCATCGGCCGCATGTGCCGCGAGGTCCCGCGCGAGCGCGTCAAGGACGTCATCCTCGGCTACACCTGCGCCAACGACATCACCGCACGTGACGTCCAAAAGCGCGAGAAGCAGTGGGCGCGGGCCAAGGGCTTCGACAGCTCCTGCCCGCTCGGCCCCTGGGTGGAAACGGATCTCGACCCGAGCGACCTCACCATCCAGCTCACGGTCAACGGGCAGCAACGCCAGCTCGGCCGTACCAGCGAGATGATCCACACCATCGAGGATCTGATCGTGAACATCACCGAGGCCATGACGCTGCTCCCCGGCGACGTGATCCTCACGGGCACCCCGGCCGGAGTCGGGCCCCTCAACGTCGGCGACGAGGTCGCCGTCACCATCGAAGGCATCGGCACTCTCACCAACAAGGTGATCAAGCGTGGCTAACGCGAACGTCCGCGTACGTTTCTGTCCCTCCCCGACCGGCAACCCCCACGTGGGCCTGGTCCGCACCGCCCTGTTCAACTGGGCGTTCGCCCGGCACAACGAAGGCACCCTGGTCTTCCGCATCGAGGACACCGACGCGGCCCGCGACTCCGAGGAGTCCTACGACCAGCTGCTCGCCTCGATGCGCTGGCTGGGCTTCGACTGGGACGAGGGCCCCGAGATCGGCGGCCCCCACGCGCCGTACCGCCAGTCGCAGCGCATGGACATCTACCAGGACGTCGCAGCGAAGCTCCTGGACGCCGGTCACGCGTACCACTGCTACTGCTCGACGGAGGAGCTGGACACCCGCCGCGACGCCGCGCGCGCCGCAGGCAAGCCCTCCGGCTACGACGGCCACTGCCGCGAGCTGAGCGCCGAGCAGAAGGCCGCCTACGAGGCCGAGGGCCGGGCGCCGATCGTCCGCTTCCGGATGCCCGACGAGCCGATCACCTTCAGGGACCTGGTCCGCGGCGACATCACCTACCTCCCGGAGAACGTGCCGGACTACGGCATCGTCCGCGCGAACGGCGCCCCGCTCTACACGCTGGTGAACCCCGTCGACGACGCCCTGATGGAGATCACCCACGTCCTGCGCGGCGAGGACCTGCTCTCCTCCACCCCCCGCCAGATCGCCCTCTACAAGGCGCTGACCGAGCTGGGCATCGCCAAGGAGACCCCGGCCTTCGGCCACCTCCCGTACGTGATGGGCGAGGGCAACAAGAAGCTGTCGAAGCGCGACCCGCAGGCCTCGCTCAACCTCTACCGCGAGCGCGGCTTCCTCCCGGAGGGCCTGCTCAACTACCTGTCGCTGCTGGGCTGGTCGCTGTCGGCGGACCGCGACATCTTCACCATCGACGAGATGATCGCGGCCTTCGACGTCACGGACGTCAACCCCAACCCGGCACGCTTCGACCTGAAGAAGTGCGAGGCGATCAACGCCGACCACATCCGGCTGCTCGACGTGAAGGACTTCACCGAGCGCTGCGCACCGTGGCTGACGGCCCCCTTCGCCCCCTGGGCGCCGGAGGACTTCGACGAGGCGAAGTGGCAGGTCATCGCCCCGCACGCACAGTCCCGCCTCAAGGTCCTCTCCGAGATCACGGACAACGTCGACTTCCTGTTCCTCGCGGAGCCGGTCTTCGACGAGGCGTCCTGGACGAAGGCCATGAAGGAGGGCTCGGACGCGCTCCTCGGCACCGCCCGGGAGAAGCTCGACGCGGCCGACTGGACCTCCCCCGAGTCGCTCAAGGAGGCCGTCCTGGCCGCCGGCGAGGCCCACGGCCTCAAGCTCGGCAAGGCCCAGGCCCCGGTCCGGGTCGCCGTCACCGGCCGCACGGTGGGCCTGCCGCTCTTCGAGTCCCTGGAGATCCTGGGCAAGGAGAAGGCACTGGCCCGCATCGACGCGGCCCTGGCGAAGCTCGCGGCGTAACGCGCGCATGCATGAGGGGCGGCAGCCGACGTGGCTGCCGCCCCTTCGCGTTCTCCTCGATCGCCGCCGCTTACGTCGATCGACACGGAGCGTTCATGATCGGTTCGCCGAGGCGTGACGCGCGCCTTCGACCCTCGTCGTCATGTCATCCCGGAGAACCACCCTGAGACTGGCCGTCCCCGCGGGCCTCGCGGCCCTGATGCTCGCCGCCGGTGGCGCCCTGTCCTACGCGTCCGCCGCCAACTGGACCTACAGGAACGACTACGAGGGCAACTGCCTCGCCTCCTCGACCACGACGGACAACGTCTGGTCGGCCCCCTGCGACGACTCCCTCGTGACCCGGAACTGGCACTGGGGCGCGCAGACGACGACCGCCTTCGGCTACACCTTCCGTCGGCTGGTGAGCAACGCGAACGGCGACTGCCTCACCACGGACTTCAAGACACAGAACAACGCCGTGTGGACGAGCCCCTGCGGCAGCGGCGGCATGCAGTGGTGGAACGGCGACGACAACCGCCTCCAGAACACCTGGACGCACGAACTGCGGACCTCGGCCAACGGCGACGCCGTCTACAGCAGCACGGCCGACGCCCGGATCGAGCCCGAGCGGTGGGTCTGGTGGGGCGCGCACGACTGACGCGTTCCACGGACACCTTCCGCCGCGTTACCGTCGACGTCATGGCGATCGAAGCCGTGGTCTGGGACGTCGACGACACCCTCTTCGACTACACGACAGCCGACCGCGCCGGTATGCGCGGGCACCTGGCGGCCGAGGGGCTGCTCGACGGGTACGACACCGTTGAGCAGGCCCTCGCGCGGTGGCGGGAGGTCACCGACCAGCAGTGGGGGCGGTACGCGGCGGGAGAGGCGTCCTTCGAGGGGCAGCGCCGCGACCGGGTCCGGGTCTTCCTGGGCGAGGAGCTGACCGACGCGGAGGCCGACGCCTGGTTCCACCGCTACCGCGCCCACTACGAACGCGCCTGGGCCCTCTTCCCGGACGTACTGCCCGCCCTGGACCTCCTCGCCGCCAGCCACCGCCACGGGGTGCTGTCCAACTCCAGCATCCACGTCCAGGAGTACAAACTCCGCGCCCTCGGCGTGCGCGAGCGCTTCGAGATGGTCCTGTGCGCCGCCGAACTCGGTGTCTCCAAACCCGATGCCCAGGCCTTCCGCGCCGCCTGCGACGCCCTGGAGCTGGCCCCGCACCGGGTCGCCTACGTCGGTGATCACCCGGAGATCGACGGGCGGGGAGCCGCGGACGCCGGGCTCCTGTCGGTCTGGATCGACCGCGGTGGCATGTACGCCATGGTGGAGGCGCCGGTCGGCCCCCATCGGATCGCCTCGCTGGCCGAACTCCCCGCGCTGCTCGGCGCGGATACCCGTTTTGGAGCCCCGTCCACCTTCGGGTAATGTTCTTCCTGCGCCGCCGGAGAGCGGGCCGAAAGGCCGGAGACCCGGAGGCGCAAGCTAGAACAAGATCCCTACCAGGGATTGAGTTTCAGTGGCCTATGGTGTAATTGGCAGCACGACGGTTTCTGGTTCCGTTAGTCTAGGTTCGAGTCCTGGTAGGCCAGCTCGCAGAGCTTATCTGCACCGCAGAGATCCAGCTCTGCAAAGCCCCCGTTGTGTAGCGGCCTAGCACGCTGCCCTCTCACGGCAGTAGCGCCGGTTCGAATCCGGTCGGGGGTACAGATCCTTCCCAGGGGGACAGTCCGGGTCGCACCCGCTGCCTCTCATGCAGGATCGCTAGGGCCCCCGTTGTGTAGCGGCCTAGCACGCTGCCCTCTCACGGCAGTAGCGCCGGTTCGAATCCGGTCGGGGGTACGCAGTTGGTTTAAATCACCATGGGCTATGGTGTAATTGGCAACACTACGGTTTCTGGTACCGTCATTCTAGGTTCGAGTCCTGGTAGCCCAGCTCCGATCTGCGGAAACGCAAGATCTAGGCCCCCGTTGTGTAGCGGCCTAGCACGCCGCCCTCTCAAGGCGGTAGCGCCGGTTCGAATCCGGTCGGGGGTACGCGAAATGAAGGCTCTCCACTTCGGTGGGGGGCCTTCGTCATGTTCCCGCGCCGGCTACTCGAAGCCGTACCGCCGCGTCGTCTCCTCCTCCTGGGCCAGGCGGTGCAGGGCCTGCAGCGCCGGCTCGTTGATGATCGCCCCCAGGATCGCGAACTCGATCCGCTCCTCCTCCGACGAGTGCGTCTCCAGGTTGTCCAGGTCGAGGACGGCGGTCCGGTACATCAACTCGGCGTACGGCGTGAGCAGTTCGTACCCGAAGTCGTAGCCGAGCCGACGGAGTGCGGCCACCGCCACCACCAGTGAGCGGTACGCGGGGGAGACGGGCGCGAGCTGCTTGGCGTTGTGCCAGCCGAGCCGGTCGAGGAGCGCGCTGACCTCCTGTTGCGCGGTCTGCACGTACTCGTCGTCCTCGTCCGGCTCCGGCACCTGCGGCAGCGCCCACATCGCCGCGCCGAGGCGGATCGAGCGGCCCAGGGAGTCGTCGTCCACGTGCCCGAGCACCTCGCGCACCTTCGCCACCGGCACCCGGCCCACCTGGATCATCGCCCGCACGAGCCGCAGCCGACGCAGATGCTCCTCGTCGTACTCGGCCGTCGTGGTGTTGATCTGGCGGCCGGGCGGCAACAGCCCTTCGCGCAGGTAGTACTTGATCGTCGCCGTGGACACACCGCTGCGCTCGCTCAGCTCCGCCAGCCTCATCTCTTGCGCCTTTCCTTGGGAAGTGCCACTATCTAACCATCGCCAGAAGGATAGTGGCGCTATCTGACTGAGGGGGATCGGCATGTTCGCGAAGCCGGTGTCGGGTCGTACGACCGCGGCGGCCGAGGGTGATGTGGTGGTGCTGCTCATCGGGATGCGGGTCAACCACTTCTGGGCGGTGCACCAGTGGCTGCCGGTCATGCTGTCGATGTTCCGCATGCTTGGGGAGCTTGCGCGGGACCGTGACCGGGGGCTGCTGGGGCATGTGATGCTGACGGCCTCGCCGCGGACGTACTACGTCGTCCAGTACTGGGAGTCCAAGGAGAAGCTGTACGCCTACGCGTCGTCGCCGGAGATGTTCCACCACAGGGCCTGGGCGGTCATCAACCGCAAGGAGCGCCAGGGCAAGGCGCGCGGACATGTGGGCCTGTGGCACGAGACGTACGTCGCACCCGAGGGCTCGTACGAGTCGATCTACTTCGACATGCCGGCCTTCGGCCTGGCCAAGGCGCGAGGTCAGGTGCCCCTCGAGCGGCGGGGCAGGTACGCGAAGGACCGGTTCGCGCACCGGTCGGCGGCGGGGGCGGCCGACAAGGCCGGGTGACCAGGGGGGATCGGGGGATCGAGGAGGGCCTGCCGCGGCGTTGAGGCAGGCCCTCCTCGAATGTGTCCGAAGGGTTTGCGGCGGTGGTCAGCCCGTGCGGCGCAGGGCCTCGGAGAGGCGGCCGGCGGCGTCGATGACCGCCTGGGCGTGCATGCGGCCCGGGTGGCGGGTCAGGCGCTCGATCGGTCCGGAGACCGAGACGGCGGCGACCACCCGGTTGGAGGGGCCGCGCACGGGCGCGGAGACGGACGCGACGCCCGGCTCGCGCTCACCGATCGACTGGGCCCAGCCCCGGCGCCGTACGCCCGACAGGGCCGTCGCCGTGAAGCGGGCGCCCTGCAGACCGCGGTGCAGGCGCTCCGGCTCTTCCCAGGCCATCAGGATCTGGGCGGAGGAACCGGCCTTCATCGTGAGCGTGGAACCGACCGGGACCGTGTCCCGAAGGCCCGACAGGCGCTCGGCCGCGGCGACGCAGATGCGCATGTCGCCCTGGCGGCGGTAGAGCTGGGCGCTCTCGCCGGTGATGTCGCGCAGATGCGTGAGCACCGGGCCCGCCGTCGCGAGGAGACGGTCCTCGCCGGCGGCCGCGGCCAGCTCGGCGAGCCGGGGGCCGAGAATGAAACGGCCCTGCATGTCGCGCGCCACCAAGCGGTGGTGTTCAAGTGCCACGGCGAGACGATGTGCCGTGGGTCGTGCCAGCCCGGTCGCCGCGACCAGACCCGCGAGGGTGGCCGGACCGGACTCCAGAGCGCTCAGGACAAGGGCTGCCTTGTCCAGAACGCCGACGCCGCTACTGTTGTCCATGCAACGATACTCGCGTCTCACTCTGTGAAACGCAAGTTCAATTTCTCGTGGAACGCGCCACCCTGGTGAGTACAGCGGCCCGCGGACCAAACGGGCCCGGCGGCGGCTGCCCGACACGAGGGGTAGGGACGTTGCCGCACCGAAATCTCTAGTTGGGCCGGCGCCACACAGGCCGGCCGGAGGGAAAGCGATGGGTAGGACACTCGCGGAGAAGGTCTGGGACGACCACGTCGTCCGGCGCGCCGAGGGCGAGCCCGACCTCCTCTTCATCGATCTCCATCTCCTGCACGAGGTGACCAGCCCGCAGGCCTTCGACGGCCTCCGTCAGGCCGGCCGGCCCGTGCGCCGTCTCGACCTCACCATCGCCACCGAGGATCACAACACCCCGACCCTCGACATCGACAAGCCCATCGCGGACCCGGTCTCCCGGGTCCAGCTGGAGACGCTGCGCAAGAACGCCGCCGACTTCGGTGTGCGCCTGCACTCGCTGGGTGACGTCGAGCAGGGTGTCGTCCACGTCGTGGGACCGCAGCTGGGCCTGACCCAGCCCGGCACCACGGTCGTGTGCGGTGACTCGCACACCTCCACGCACGGTGCGTTCGGCGCACTGGCGTTCGGTATCGGCACCTCCCAGGTCGAGCACGTGCTGGCCACCCAGACGCTGCCGCTGGCCCGTCCGAAGACCATGGCCATCACCATCGACGGCGAACTGCCCGAGGGTGTCACCGCCAAGGACCTGATCCTCGCCATCATCGCGAAAATCGGTACCGGCGGCGGCCAGGGATACATCCTGGAATACCGCGGCTCCGCCATCGAGAAACTCTCGATGGAGGCCCGGATGACCATCTGCAACATGTCGATCGAGGCCGGTGCCCGCGCGGGCATGATCGCCCCCGACGAGACCACCTTCGCGTATCTCAAGGGCCGCGCCCACGCTCCCGAGGGCGCAGACTGGGACGCCGCGGTGGAGTACTGGAAGACCCTGCGCACGGACGAGGACGCGGTCTTCGACGCCGAGGTCTTCATCGACGCCGCCTCGCTGTCGCCGTTCGTCACCTGGGGCACCAACCCGGGCCAGGGTGCGCCGCTTTCGGCGTCCGTCCCCGATCCCGCTTCGTACGAAGACGCTTCGGAGCGGCACGCCGCCGAAAAGGCCCTGGAATACATGGGGTTGACCGCCGGAGAGCCGCTGCGCGACATCAAGGTCGACACCGTCTTCGTAGGTTCGTGCACCAACGGTCGTATCGAGGACCTGCGTGCCGCCGCCGCGATCGTCGAGGGCCGCAAAGTCGCCGACGGCGTACGGATGCTGGTGGTCCCCGGGTCCGCGCGGGTCGGTCTGCAGGCCGTCTCGGAGGGCCTGGACGTCGTCTTCAAGGAGGCCGGCGCCGAATGGCGGCACGCGGGCTGCTCGATGTGTCTGGGCATGAACCCCGACCAGCTGGCACCCGGTGAGCGCTCCGCGTCCACCTCCAACCGCAACTTCGAGGGCAGGCAGGGCAAGGGCGGCCGTACGCACCTGGTCTCGCCGCAGGTGGCCGCCGCCACCGCCGTACTCGGCCACCTGGCCTCCCCGGCCGACCTGTCCGACGCCCCCGCGCCCGCTGGAGTCTGAGAAGTCATGGAAGCATTCACCACGCACACCGGCCGGGCCGTCCCGCTGCGCCGCAGCAACGTCGACACCGACCAGATCATCCCCGCCCACTGGCTCAAGAAGGTGACGCGGGACGGGTTCGAGGACGGGCTCTTCGAGGCCTGGCGCAAGGACTCCTCGTTCGTCCTCAACCAGCCCGAGCGCAAGGGCGCCACGGTCCTGGTGGCCGGCCCCGACTTCGGTACGGGCTCCTCGCGCGAGCACGCCGTCTGGGCACTGCAGAACTACGGCTTCAAGACCGTCATCTCCTCCCGCTTCGCCGACATCTTCCGCGGTAACTCGCTGAAGAACGGCCTGCTCACAGTGGTTCTGGAGCAGAAGACCGTGGACGCGCTCCAGGAACTCACGGAGAAGGACCCGCAGGCCGAGATCACCGTCGACCTGGAGCGGCGCGAGGTGCGCGCCGAAGGCATCACCGCCTCCTTCGAGCTGGACGAGAACTCCCGCTGGCGGCTGCTGAACGGGCTGGACGACATCTCCATCACCCTCCAGAACGAGGGCGACATCGCCGCGTACGAGGCCAAGCGCCCCTCGTACAAGCCCAAGACACTCCCGGTCTGACACAAGGCTGGTTTCAGCCACCTGCAAAACCCCTCTGTACCCCCAATCGTGGACGGTTGGGGGTACAGCTGTGTCCGCTCCCCGAGGGGGTTCGGGAGCCGGTCCGGAAGGCTCAACTCACCTAGTTACAAAGGTCGTTACCGGGGTAGCCGAACCACAGTGCCGCGTCGTGCCGAGGCGCTCAGGAACCCCTCGGGGGACGGCAGTTACCCCCTGCGCAGGCGACAACTCGCCCCAGATGGCACAATCTGTGCATGGAACACGACGGCCAACTCGAGCTCTATACGGCGGTCGCGGCCCAACTCAAGGAAGCGCACACAAGAGTGCGCGCACTGCAAGTCCCGGAGGGCGTACGGATGGCGCTGACCCGGAAGCTGCTGGTCATTACGGCCGTGGCCAAGCACGATCTCGCCGATGCGACAAGGCGTCTGGAGCGCTTCACCACCGACCTCGACGAGGGTCAAATCCTCGAAGAGGACCGCTGAGGAACACACGCGACAGCCCGAGTTCGTTGCGGCACAAGGGTGATTAGCCCGTTTCGTGTTTGATTTGCGGTATATATCTGCCTAACGTGCGAAAAAGCTTGAACGCATTCGTTCGGGCAATGTCTCCGAAGGGGAAGACGTGAACAAGGCGCAGCTCGTAGAAGCGATTGCCGACAAGGTCGGAGGGCGTCAGCAGGCCGCCGACGCGGTCGACGCCGTACTGGACGCGATCGTCCGTGCGGTTGTCGGCGGGGACCGGGTCTCGGTCACCGGCTTCGGTTCCTTCGAGAAGGTGGACCGTCCGGCCCGTTACGCCCGCAACCCGCAGACCGGTGAGCGCGTCCGGGTCAAGAAGACCTCCGTGCCGCGCTTCCGCGCGGGCCAGGGGTTCAAGGACCTGGTGAGCGGTTCGAAGAAGCTCCCGAAGAACGACGTCGCGGTCAAGAAGGCCCCGAAGGGCAGCCTGACCGGCGGCGCCGCCTCGGCGACGGTCAAGAAGGCCGCGGCCAAGAAGGCCACCACCGCCAAGAAGGCGACGGCCAGGAAGGCCACGACCGCCGCCACGGCGAAGAAGACCACGGCGAAGAAGACCACCGCCAAGAAGACGACGGCCACGGCCAAGAAGACGACCGCCAAGAAGACCACGGCGGCCGCCAAGAAGACCGCGGCGAAGAAGACCACCGCCAAGAAGGCGACGGCCAAGAAGGCCCCGGCGAAGAAGGCGACGGCCAAGAAGGCCCCCGCCAAGAAGTCGCCGGCGCGAAAGACCACGGCCAAGAAGGCCACCGCCCGCAAGTAACCGGGGTACAGGGCCACTCACGCGCCGGGCCGGGCTCCCATCGGGAGCCCGGCCCGCGGCGTGTCCGGCCCGGATCTCCCGGCGTTCAGAACGTCTGCAGAGTGATCAGCGTGATCCGGCGGGCCTCGCCCTCGCCCGCCGTCTCGATGCGCACCCGCTGCCCCGGGCGCAGCAGCCTCAGCCCGCCCGCGTCGAACGCCGGGCCGTCGAAGGGCACCGGGGTGCCGTCGTCGAGCAGCACCTGGCCGCTGCGGGTCTCGGGGTCGTACGTGTACGCGGTCGCCTGCATGGCGGAAGCCTACTGGCCGAGGCTCAGCACCCTCGCGGCCACCGCCGCCGTACGTGGTCCCACGCCCAGCGCCAGCGCCGCCCGCAGATCGTCGCCGGTGTCCACGTCCTGGCGTACGGAATCCACCGCGTCCAGCGTGAGTTCCACGGCGCCCGACGCGCGATGGCGGGCCCGGGAATCCGTACCGAAAGCCGGGAGCAATTCCCATCCCGGTCCCGCGGCCAGCAGAGTGGTGCCGATTGCGGCCGCATCGGGAAGAAAAGCGCGGGGGAATTCGGCGGCCGCGTCGAGTACCCGGGACAATTCCAGCGGGCGCAGCGCCGGGAGATCGGCGTTCAGGGCCGCGACCGCGCTTTCCGGTCTTCGCGAGCGCACGGCCGCGGCGCCGTGGGCCAGGGCGGTGTTGAGCCCGCCGGCGGGCTCCTCCGGGACGATCCGGGCGCCCAGCAGGGACAGCTCGCGGCCGGCGAGGGCGTCGTCCGTGACGACCGCCACATCGCGGACCGCGGGGCAGGCGAGCGCTGCCGCCACCGTGTCCTGCGCGAAGGCCAGGGCGAGTCCGGGGCGCAGTCCTTCGGCGGCGGTGTCCGACAGCCTGCTCTTGGCCCGCGCCAGGGGTTTGAGGGGTATGACCAAGGTCCACTGCACGAGCGTTGCGTCCCTCCCTTGTCGCGCCCATTGTGACCTGGACGCAATGGCAGCCGCGCCCTCGGGGCGTACGGTGTTCTCGACAGACCGACGGCCCGGGGCGACACTTGTGCGGCCCCCCAGGCCCTAGAGGAAGGTGTCCGCGTGCCCCGCCGCAGAATCGGCTTCTGGTACCGCTTCGCAGCGGTCCTCTGCAAACCGCCACTGGTGGTTCTGATCAAGCGGGACTGGCGGGGAATGGAGAACATTCCTGACGAGGGCGGATTTATCACCGCGGTGAACCACAATTCGCACGTGGACCCCTTCGCGTACGCGCACTATCAGTACAACACCGGACGCGTTCCGCGATTCCTGGCCAAGGCCGGGCTTTTCCGGAAGGGATTCGTCGGTGCCGCGATGCGCGGCACCGGACAGATCCCCGTGTACCGCGAGAGCACGGACGCGTTGAGCGCCTTCCGCGCCGCGATCGCGGCCGTGGAGCGCGGCGAGTGCGTCGCCTTCTACCCCGAAGGCACCCTCACCCGCGACCCCGACGGCTGGCCGATGACCGGCAAGACCGGCGCCGCGCGCGTCGCCCTGCAGACCAGGTGCCCGGTGATCCCCGTCGCCCAGTGGGGCGCCAACGAACTGCTCCCGCCGTACGCCAAGAAGCCCAACCTCCTTCCGCGCAAGACCCACCGTGTGCTCGCGGGCCCGCCGGTGGACCTGACGCGCTTCTACGACAAGGAGATGACCCCGGACGTGCTGAAGGAGGCGACGGAGGTCATCATGGCCGCCGTCACCGCCCAGCTGGAGACGATCCGCGGCGAAAAGGCACCCGAGAAGCCCTACGACCCGCGCCAGGTGCGGATCGAGCAGCGCCGCAGGGCCGCGGCGCTGGAGAAGACGCCGGAAACGGCACAGCAGGAAGAGGGGCAGGGGAAGTGAGCAAGCCGGTCAAGGCGGCCGTCTTCGGGACCGGATCGTGGGGCACGGCCTTCGGCATGGTGCTCGCCGACGCGGGCTGCGAGGTCACGCTGTGGGGGCGCCGCGCCGAACTCGCGGAAGCGGTGAACTCCACGCGGACGAACCCGGACTACCTGCCGGGCGTCGAACTCCCCGCGAACCTGCGGGCCACCACCGACGCCGCCGAGGCCGCGCGGGGCGCCGACTTCACCGTGCTCGCGGTGCCCTCGCAGACGCTGCGCGGCAACCTCGCCGAGTGGGCGCCGCTGCTCGCGCCGGACACGGTCCTGGTGTCGTTGATGAAGGGCGTCGAACTCGGCTCCGCGATGCGGATGAGCGAGGTCGTCGAGGACGTCTCCAAGGTCGGCGCGGACCGGATCGCGGTCGTCACCGGACCCAACCTGGCGCGCGAGATCGCCGCCCGGATGCCGGCCGCCGCCGTCGTCGCGTGCAGCGCGGAGCCGGTCGCCCAGCGCCTCCAGGCCGCCTGCCACACGCCGTACTTCCGCCCGTACACGAACACCGACGTGGTGGGCTGCGAACTGGGCGGCGCGGTGAAGAACGTCATCGGCCTCGCCGTCGGCATCGCGGACGGCATGGGCCTGGGCGACAACGCCAAGGGCTCGCTCATCACCCGCGGCCTCGCCGAGACCACCCGGCTCGGCCTCGCGATGGGCGCGGACCCGCTGACCTTCTCCGGCCTCGCGGGTCTCGGTGACCTGGTGGCCACCTGCTCCTCGCCGCTGTCGCGCAACCACACCTTCGGCACCAACCTCGGCAAGGGCATGACCCTGCAGGAGACCATCGCGGTCACCAGGCAGACCGCGGAGGGCGTCAAGTCCTGTGAGTCCGTGCTCGATCTGGCCCGTCGGCACGGCGTCGACATGCCGATCACGGAGACGGTCGTCGCCATCGTGCACGAGGGCAAGCCGCCGGTCGTCGCCGTCAAGGAGCTGATGTCGCGCACCGCCAAGCCGGAACGGCACTGACCGCGACGCGTGTTGCGGCGCGGACGGCCGGGTTCCACGACGCTGAGCGACCGTACGTACGACGCTGAGCAACCGTCCGCGCGACGTTCGGCGACGGCCGCCGCGGGGCGCTGACTCACCGCCGTACCAACGGGTACTCTCAACCCGATATGAGCACTGAGAACCTCCCCCAGAGCCCCGGGCAGCCGCCTCGCAAACCGCGTGTGGCCGTCGTCTTCGGCGGTCGCAGCTCCGAACACGGGATCTCCGTGGTCACGGCCGGCGCCGTCCTGCGCGCCATCGACCGGACGAAGTACGACGTGCTGCCGATCGGCATCACGCGCGACGGCCGGTGGGCGCTCACCTCGGACGACCCGGACCGGATGGCGATCAGCGACCGCCGCACGCCCAGCGTCGAGGAGCTCGCCGAGTCGGCCGAGGGCGGCGTGATCCTGCCCGTCGACCCGGCCAACCGCGAAGTCGTCTACAGCGAGCCCGGATCGGTCCCCAAGGCGCTGGGCGAGGTCGACGTCGTCTTCCCCGTGCTGCACGGCCCCTACGGCGAGGACGGCACCCTCCAGGGTCTCCTGGAGCTGTCCGGGGTGCCGTACGTGGGCGCGGGCGTGCTCGCCTCGGCCGTCGGCCAGGACAAGGAGTACATGAAGCGGGTGTTCACCTCCTTCGGGCTCAAGGTCGGCCCGTACGTGGTGATCCGGCCGCGCGAGTGGGAGCGCGACGAGTCCGCCGCCCGTAAGAAGATCATCGAGTTCGCGGGCGAGCACGGCTGGCCGCTCTTCGTGAAGCCCGCGCGCGCGGGCTCCTCCATCGGCATCACCAAGGTCGACGAACTCGCCGGTCTCGACGAGGCGATCGAGGAGGCCCAGCGGCACGACCCGAAGATCATCGTGGAGGCCGCGCTGCGCGGCCGCGAGATCGAGTGCGGCGTCCTGGAGTTCGAGGACGGGCCGCGCGCCTCGGTGCCGGCCGAGATCCCGCCGCCGGACGCGCACGCGTACTACGACTTCGAGGCGAAGTACATCGACTCGACGCCGGGCATCGTGCCCGCCCCGCTGACGCCCGACGAGACGGCCGCGGTCCAGCGGCTCGCGGTGGACGCCTTCGAGGCCGCGTCCTGCGAGGGCCTGGTGCGCGCCGACTTCTTCCTCACGGAGGACGGCGAGTTCGTGATCAACGAGATCAACACCATGCCGGGCTTCACGCCCATCTCCATGTACCCGCAGATGTGGCAGGCCAGCGGAATCGGCTACCCCGAGCTGGTGGACCGCCTCGTGCAGGCGGCGCTGCACCGCTCGACGGGACTGCGCTGACCCACAGAAGGTGACTCAGGAGGCGATCCCCTTGGGGATCGCCTTCTTCACGGCCGGGGCCAGTTCGACGAGGACGGCGGAGCTGTCCCCGCGTTCGGCCGGCTTCTTGGGCAGGGTCACCTCGACGTACGCCTCACGCAGCGTCGTGGTGAAGCGGTACGACCCGTCGCCCTGCTTCTCCATCAGCCAGCCCACGCCGTTCACACCGCCGCCGACCGCGTCAGGGTCCCCGCCCTCCGCCACCTTCGGATCGACCATCTTGGGCGGCCGGGTGACACCGCAGCGCAGTATGATCGCCGGGCTTCCCCAGCCCGCCGTCAGCGCGGACCGGGGCTGGGGATCCTTCCGGTCGAGACCGTCCACCTTCCGCGGCAGCGCCTTGTCCAGGTTCTGACACAGCTTGGTGACCTTCGTGCCCGGACTGGGAACCGCGGTCGCGGCCTCGTCGTCTGCTGAGGAGCAGCCCGTGGCAACGATCAACAGTGCGAGCGCGGGCAGCCCGAGAACAGTGCGGTGCCGGGGACGGAAGAAGTTCACCGGCCAAGGGTAGACGGGGGCTAGAGGTGCACCACCGGGCAGGTCAGAGTTCGGGTGATGCCGTCCACTTGCTGGACTTTGGCGACCACCATGCGGCCGAGTTCGTCGACAGTGTCGGCTTGGGCGCGCACGATCACGTCGTACGGTCCGGTCACGTCCTCGGCCTGGATCACCCCCGGGATCTTGCCGATCGTCTCGGCGACGGTCGACGCCTTGCCGACCTCCGTCTGGATCAGGATGTACGCCTGTACCACGGAACCTCCAGGGCGGCCACGAGGATCATGTGGGGAAAAGGAACGCCACGGTATCGCGTCGCTGCTCGCCGCGGGGAGACCCGCGGGGACCGGGACTCGCGCGCCGGGGTGCAGGGACCGCACAAGTTGACGGTCGACTCGACCGTACCGAGGACCGGGACGGCTCGCGACCGGGCGTATACAGGCACAGAAGGGGCAATACGACGATGAAGGGCACCGTTGGCGAGTTGGGGGAGTTCGGGCTCATCCGAGAGCTCACCTCGCGCCTGACCACCACTCCCGCGGTCCGGGTCGGCCCCGGCGACGACGCGGCCGTGGTGGCCGCCCCCGACCGCAGGGTCGTGGCGAGCACCGACATCCTCCTGGAGGGGCGGCACTTCCGCCGGGACTGGTCCACGGCCTACGACGTGGGCCGCAAGGCGGCCGCGCAGAACCTCGCGGACATCGCCGCGATGGGCGCCGTACCGACGGCGCTGCTGCTCGGTCTGGTCGTCCCGGCGGAACTCCCGGCCACCTGGCCGTCCGAGATGATGGACGGACTGCGTGACGAGTGCCAGGTCGCGGGCGCGGCGGTGGTCGGCGGCGACGTCGTACGCGGCGACACGATCATGGTGTCGATCACCGCGCTCGGCGATCTGCGCAACCACGAACCGGTCACCCGGGGCGGGGCCCAGCCCGGTGACGTGGTCGCCGTGACGGGCTGGCTGGGCTGGTCGGCGGCCGGATTCGCGGTGCTCTCCCGCGGCTTCCGCTCGCCGCGCGCCTTCGTGGAGGCGCACCGGCGCCCCGAGCCGCCGTACCACGCGGGTCCGGCCGCGGCCGGACTCGGGGCGACGGCGATGTGCGATGTCAGCGACGGCCTGATCGCGGATCTGGGGCATATCGCCGAGGCGAGCAAGGTGCGTATCGATGTGCGCTCCGGCGCGATCGACATTCCTTCGCAGATGAACGACATCGGGCAGGCCGTCGGCGTCGATCCCCTTCAGTGGGTGCTCACCGGAGGCGAGGACCACGCGATCGTGGCGACCTTCCCGCCGGACGTGAAGCTGCCCGCCCGCTGGAAGGTGATCGGCGAGGTCCTCAACCCCTCGGCGCTGCCTCAGGTGACGGTCGACGGGGCGCCGTGGACCAGCAAGGGCGGCTGGGACCACTTCGGGGACATCGAGTCGTGAGCGGGGCCGGTGACGTGAGCGTGCCCGGTGGCGTCGGTGCGCCGCCGAGGGTGCTGACCGTCGCGGGCTCCGACTCGGGCGGAGGCGCGGGCATCCAGGCCGACTTGAAGACGATGCTCGCGCTCGGCGTGCACGGCATGAGCGTCGTCACGGCCGTCACCGCGCAGAACTCCCTCGGCGTACAAGGCGCCTGGGAGCTTCCGGTGGAGGCCGTGCGCGCCCAGTACCGCAGTGTCGTCGACGACATCGGCGTCCAGGCGGTCAAGACCGGCATGCTCGCCTCGGCCGAACTGGTCGAGGCGGTGGCCGAGTTGATCGCCGCAACGGACGCTCCGAGCGTCGTCGACCCGGTGGGCGTCTCCAAGCACGGGGACTCCCTGCTCGCCGAGTCCGCGCTCGACGCCGTACGCACCAGGCTGCTTCCTGCCGCGACCGTCGCCACGCCCAACCTCGACGAGGTCGCCCGGCTGACGGGCGTACGCGTCGAGTCGGAGGCGGACATGCGGCGCGCGGCGGAGGCCGTCCTCGCCCACGGGTCCCGGTGGGCCCTCGTGAAGGGCGGCCACCTGCCCGGGGGCGCCGACGCCGTGGATTTCCTCACCGACGGCTCCGAGGAGCACTGGCTGCGCGCCCCGCGCCACGACAACCGGCACACCCATGGCACGGGCTGCACCCTCGCCTCGGCGATCGCCTCGCAACTCGCCAAGGGGCGGACCGTGCCGGAGGCCGTGGCGGACGCCAAGGCGTACGTCACGGGGGCGATCGCGACGGGGTTCGCGCTGGGGGGCGGGATCGGGCCGGTGGATCACGGGTGGCGGTTCGATCGCGATCGCGGGCGGGGGTTCAGGGCGAAGCCCTAGAAGGTGCGAAGCCGTGGAAGGTGCGAAGCCGTGGAAGGTGTGAAGCCGTAGAAGGTGTGAAGCCGTAGAAGGTGCCAAGGCAACAAAAAACCGGTCCACCCTCAGGTGGACCGGTTCTCTGAGCGAACCAGCAGTGGCCGCGCGCTACGTTCCGTCAGCGCGTGACCTTGCCGGCCTTGATGCACGAGGTGCAAGCGTTCACGCGCTTCGGCGTCCCGCCGACCACGGTACGGACGCGCTGGATGTTGGGGTTCCAGCGACGCGGTGTACGGCGGTGCGAGTGCGAGATGTTGTTGCCGAAGCCCGGCCCCTTGCCGCAGACGTCGCAGTTGGCAGCCACGGGTCACTCCAAAGACTTCAGATGCTCTTACGGTTGATCCCGGCATGCCGGGATCAAGATCTAGGATCTGAGTGGCGCTGCCAGGGGGAGAGCCCGATGTGATCGGGCAACCGGAGCAGCATACAACGACTGCGTCCGTAGAACGAAACTACCATGGCCGCACCGGGCTCCGTCCCGGCTCCCCAGGCCCTCCGACCGGCGGGAACACGCTCTGGGTCTACGCTGCGTCCCACGTCCAGCAGCTCAAGGAGGCGCAGGTGCCGCAGGTGCCGCAGACATTCGATGCTCTCGCGGTGCGCACCTGGTGCGGTCTCGCGCTGGAGGCGCTGGGGCGGGCGCGCGAGGAGATCGACGCGATCAACGTCTACCCGGTCGCGGACGGGGACACCGGCACCAATCTCTATCTGACCGTCGAATCGGCCGCCGCCGCGGTCGAGGCCGTCTTCGCAGGGCATGACGCCCTGTACGGCCGGGACCCCGAGGGGAGCGGAGCGGATCCCGGTGCGGCGCGGCCCACGCTCGCGGACGCCGTGCAGGCCATGGCCCACGGGGCGCTGATAGGGGCCCGGGGGAACTCCGGCACGATCCTCGCGCAGTTGCTGCGCGGTATGTCCCAGGTGCTCGCCGGCGACAGTGAGGCGGCTCACACCGACGGGCAGGGCCTGGGGCTCGCCCTCCGGCACGCGGCCGACTCCGCACGCCGGGCCGTCGCCCACCCCGTCGAGGGCACCGTCCTCACGGTCGCCTCCGCCGCCGCCGACGCGGCCGGCGGCGCCGAGGGCGACTGCGGCACGGTCGCGCGTGCGGCGTACGAAGGGGCCCGGGCGGCCCTCGCGGCGACCCCGCGACAGCTGGCGGTCCTGGAGCGGGCCGGGGTGGTCGACGCGGGTGGGCGGGGGCTCGTGGCGGTGCTGGCTGCGCTGGTGGAGACGTTCACGGGGGAGGCGCCGGGAGCGTTGGCGTTGGCGTGGGCCGGGGTTGAAGTCGGGGCTGGGGCTGGGGCTGGGGCTGAGGTTGAGACGGGTGCGGGTGCGGGGTCGGTGGTTGCGTCGGGGGGTGTGGACTCCGACGGGTGCGTGGACGGGCTCTCGGAGGGTGGCGGGCCCGCGTTCGAGGTGATCTACCTGCTGGAAGCCGAGGACTCGGCCGTGGCCAAGCTGCGTGACCGGCTCGACGGGATGGGGGACTCCCTCGTCGTCGTCGGCGGGGACGGGCTGTGGAACGTGCACGTCCACGTGGACGACGCGGGCGCCGCCGTGGAGGCGGGCGTCGAGGCCGGGCGGCCGCATCGGATCCGGATCACCCACTTCGGGCTCGGCGACGCGCACACCGCGGGCGCCCGGGGTGTGGTGCGCCCGCCCCGGGAGCGGGCCCAGCGGGCCGTCGTCGCCGTTGTGCCGGGGGAGGGGCTCGCCGGGCTGTACACGGAGGCGGGCGCGACGACCGTGCTCGCGCGTCCGGGGGAGCCGCCCGCGAGCGGGGAGCTCCTTGCCGCCGTCCATCGCGCCCATGCGCGCGAGGTGGTGCTCCTGCCCAACGACGCCGACCTGCGCCATACCGCTGCCGCGGCCGCCGAGCAGGCGCGGGCCGAGGGGGTCCGGGTCGCGCTGATCCCGACCCGCTCGGCGGTGCAGGGCATCGCCGCGCTCGCCGTGCACGAGGCGGAGCGGCGCTTCGACGAGGACGTCGTCGCGATGACCTCGGCGGCGGGCGCCACCCGCTATGCCGAGGTCGCGATCGCTGAGCGGCAGTCCTGGACCATGGCCGGCATCTGCCAGGCCGGCGACGTCCTCGGGCTCATCGACGGCGACGTCGCCGTGATCGGCTCCGACATCACGGCCACCGCCGAAACCGTCCTCGACCGGATGCTCTCCGCCGGCGGCGAGATGGTCACCCTCGTCCTCGGCGACGAGGCCCCGGACACCATCACCGACCGCCTGGAGGCGAGGGTTCGCGAGACGTACTTGGCGGTGGACACGGTGGTGTACCGGGGCGGGCGGCAGGGGGCGCTGCTGTTGATCGGGGTGGAGTAGTTGTGGGTCGGGTCCGTGCCGGTACGTCTGCCGGCGGGGGCGCGTTTCTGCGGGCAATCGTGCCGCCAGGGGCGGCACGGGTGGGCGCAGCGGCACCCCGTGAACGCCGGGCTGCGTGACCCACCCCCGGCCGGCACCCACCCCGGGTGACCGAGCAAAGCCAGGGGGCGCCCGGAGTTTGCCCACCCGCCCCGGGTCACGTCTGCGTGGATGTGAGTTCCAGCAGGCGTTGCGCCTCCGCGCAGCGGGCGCCCGCGGTTTCGTCGGCTGCGGTGCCGTAGGCGGAAAGCACCGCACGCGCGCGTGCGGATGCCGCCGCGGGCCGGTGGAGGTCGGCCTCCAGCCGGCCGGCGGCGAGTTCGGCGCCGGTGCGGGCGTCGAGGCAGGCGTCGCCGAGGGAGGCGAAGACGGCGACCGCGCGCGTGAGGTGGGTGAGGGCCTCCTCGAAGAGGGGGCGGACCACGGCGAGTTCGGCGTCGTCGGGCGCGCAGCGGGCCACCAGGTCGCCGAACTGCTGGTGGGTGTGCCCGAGTTCGACGACCAGGCCGTCACGGGCCTCGTCGTCCTCGGACGGTCCGGAGGCCGCGGACAGGGAGTGGACCGCGGCCTCGCACACGTGGACCGCCTCCGACATGAGCCTCCGGGCCCCGTCGAGTCCCGCCTCCGTCCGCGACGCCACCCAGGCGCGGGCGCGCAGCGAACGGATCAGACCGTGCACGTTGCCGAGTTCGCGCCAGAGCTCCCCGGCACGGGCGTAGGCCCGGTCGGACTCGGCGGGCAGCCCGGCGTGCCCGAGCGCCTCCGCGGCGAGATGCGCGAGCGTCGCGTGGTCGCCCTGCTCGGGCCAGTGGCGGGCGATGTCCGCGGCCCGCAACCAGTGCTCCGCGGCCTCCCGATGCTCACCGAGCTCGGTCAGGCACTCCCCGAGCCACCACCGGGTCTCCACGATCGCGCCGTCGCCGTGCATCTGCGCTGTCAGATCGGGCAGCGCCGACTCCAGGACCTCCGCGGCCTCGGCGCAGCGCCCCTGGCGGAGCAGGAAACCGCCGAGCTGATGCCGGGCCCACGCGCCGAGCGCCGGCCCCTCGCCCGCCTCGTCGGCCCAGTGCGCCGCCTCCAGGGCGTGGTCGGCGGCGGGCCCGAACCGGCCGGTGGCGCCCAGGAGTTCGGCGAGCTGGAGATGCAGCTGTGCCTGCCCGGTCGCCTCCAGGTACGGGCCCCCGTGCTCCAGCGCTGCCCGTACCGCCCGCTCCGCCTCCGACACGTCACCGAGCTGCCGGGCGATCCCGGCGAGCCGGGAGTCGTACTCGACCGCGAACCACGGCAGCCCCGCCGCCACGAACCCGTCCGCGGCCCGCGCGAAGGCCTCGGAGGCCGCCTCGGCGTCGCCGGCATGTGCCGCGAGCTCTCCGAGCATCGCGTGCGCCTCCGCCGCCCGTGAGGCCGCCTGTGCGTCCGCGAGGTGCGGCTCGGCGAGGGCCAGCAGTTCCCGTGCGGCCTCCTCGGCGGCGGCCACGACCGCACCCCCGGGCTCCGCCTCGGACTCGTGCACCCGGTGCATCAGGATCCGGGCCCGTCCCACGAGCACGGAAGCCGTCTGGCGTACGCCGGTGCGGTCCTCGGCGAAGAGGGCGCGCACCTCCTCGTAGAGCGCTGAGACGGCTGTCAGGGCCTTCTCGGTACCGCCACCGGACAACGCGCGTACGTAGGCCCCACGCGCGCGTGCCGCCAGTGCCTCGCCCGGGTCGCCCGCCTCCTCGTACAGCGCGGCCGCCCGCTCGAAGAGCTCGATGCCCTCCGGGCCGCGGCCCATCGCCGTGTGGTTGGCGATCTCCGCGCGGTCCCGGGCGCCCAGCTCATGGCCCTCGGCGGCACGGGAGACCGCCTCCCAGGCCTCGGCGGCATCGGGGTGCCGGACGTCCGCGAGACGCCGGGCCTCGGCCAGCAGGGCGGACAGATCCGGTGCGGAGGAGGACTCCGTCGCGGCGCGCGACGTGGGCGCGGGAGCCGGCCGCTGTGCCGCACGCGGGGAGCGCACGCCCAGCGGCAGCCGGTCCAGCAGCGGGCGCCGGTCCATCCGAGCGCGGGCGCGCTCGCTGACGTACGACGTGCCGTTGCGCGCGTCGAAGCGCTCGGCCAGCGCGAGGGCCTCCACGCGCGCGTGGGCGGCGAGTTCGGTGGCGGTCCAGGCGCGGCCGACGGGGCCGGGGACGGCCTGGCCGCCCAGTCCCCGCTCGGTGAGGCGGTCCATGAGGGCAGCTGTCACGGCCATGAAGTCCAGCTTGCTGCGCGGGTCCCCGGAGTCCGTGAAGTACGCGGGGCGCTCCGCGAGCAGCTCCAGGGCGCGCGCCTCGTTGCCGGAGAGCGCGCAGAACTCCACGTGGTCCGCGTACGCGCCGCGCATGCTCTCCATGACGCGCACCAGCCTGAAGCCCCTCAGGTGGTGGGCGCGCGCCTCGTCCGGGCGGCCCAGGCGCAGCAGCGGCAGCAGGGAGGAGGCCAGCACGGTGTGCGGTTCGTGGGCGCAGGTGTGCTCGCCCTCCAGGACCGGGCGCCACAGTTCCAACGCCTCCGCGTCCGCGTCGCGCTCGGCTCGCCACCAGCCCTGGCTGTGCAGCTCGCACGCGTGGCAGTCGGCCATGCTGTCCCGGTCGGCGGCCAGCCAGGCGGCGAACGCCCGCTCGGCACGCCCCACGTCCCCGATGTGCGAGGCCACGCTGAACTCGGCGCCGCGCACCGCCCGTTCGGAGTGTCCGGCCAGCCGGTAGCGGCGCTCCATCTCTCCGAGCCACTTCTCTATGGACGCGAGCGGGATGTGCGGCTGGTCCAGCATTCCGGCCGTCATCCACTTGAAGACCCAGTGCAGCGAGTGGATCTCGTACTCGTCGAAGTCCTCGGGGTGCTCGTCCCACATGCGCAGCAGGCGCGCGAAGGGGACGAACATCTTGTCCTTCTCGGAGCTGTAGTTGTAGACCTTCAGCTGGTGTCCGAGCGCCTCGATCACGGCGAGGGGGATGTCCAGCTTCTCCGCCTCGGTGAGCAGCTGCTCCGCGCGTGCGTTGCGGGCCGGCCCCTCCGGCTGCTCGCCGTTGTCCGCCATCGCCTCGCGCAGGCTGTCGAAGTCCATGGCCCGGCTCATCGGCGGCCGTCCTCCCCGGTGTCGGTGTGGGTGGCCCATGCGAGGAGGCCGATGAACGCGCGGTTCAGGAGCGCGGAGTCCGCGGGCCGCAGCGGGCGCTGCGCCATCAGCAGGGCCTGTCCGTAGAGGGACTCCGTGGCCGTGCCGATCAGGTCGGGATCGCGCAGTGAACTGATCCTTCGGATCAGTGGGTTGAGGTGGTTGAGCACCAGACGCGCGCGTGGGGCACTCCCGCGCAGTGAGCCGAGGATGCCCGCCCACAGGTCGTCGGCCTGCTCCTCGGCGTCCGCGCGGGCCTGCTCGTGGCGGGCCGAGCGGTCGTCCAGGTGCAGGGCGGGCACCGAGAGGGGGTGGAAGGCGCGCAGCACGACGTCGCAGCCCAGGGGGTCGAGTTTCGCCCGCGCCGCGGACAGGAAGCCCGCCAGAGCCAGTTCCTCGGCCGGGTCCACGGAGTCCAGGTGCGCGGTCACCGTGTCGGCGTCCAGCTCGGCGACGACCGTCCCGGGGCGTACGGACGGCAACGCCTCCACCAGCTCGCTGTCGTACGTGTAACCGCCGTTGATCACCCCGACGCCCTGCGCGGACGCGATCGGCGCGACCTGCCGGTACTCCTCCACGGTCCGCGTGAAGTGCACCACCGGGTGCCGCTGCGCGAACTCCTCCAGGGACAGCCGCCCGTCGGTCGTCTCGAAGGGCAGCCACGGCAGCATCGTGCGCAGCATCTCCTTGTCGTGCCGCGCCAGGGACTTCACGCCCAGGTGGTGCACGGACAGGAAGGCCGTGAGGCGCTCGGGGTCGCCCGCCGCGAGTCCGGTCAGCCAGTCACGGATCCGCTCGCCGAGCGCCTCGCGTACGGCCGCCAGGGTCTCGTCCTCGTACAGCGCCTCGCGTGACGCCGTGGGCCGCAGACTGTCCGTGTCCAGGACGCAGCGCACGAAGAACGCCCAGTCGGGCAGCAGCTGTTCGGCCCGGTCGGTCAGCAGCATGCCCTTGAGGTGCACCCGGTGTCCGGCGCGCTGGGCGGGGCTGACCGCGGACGGCAGGACATGGGCCACACCTCGGACACCGGCGAGCGGGACGTCCAGGTCGATCGAGTCCAGCGGCGTGAAGCCGAACAGGTCGTGGCAGTGCCGCGCCAGGGCCACCCTTCGGGTGGCAGGGCTCGGGTACGGGCGGTCCCAGGGCGCCGGAAGGTCCGTGACCGCCTCACCGCCCACGCGCACGTCGTACGGCAGCAGCGACCCGAAGTCCCGGGCCAGCGAGCGCACCCGCTCCTCGCTCAGCCACTCGCCGGCCCCGGCCCGCGCCACCAGGTGCACGGTGGTGCCCGGTTCGGTGCGGGCCTCGTCGGGCAGCGTCCGCACGGTGTACGAGCCGTCGTCGGCCGCCGTCCACTCCACGGGCGGGGCGTCGGGTCTCCGCGCGCTGCGGCTGACGACCCGGATGCGCTCGGCGACGACGAAGCAGGCCAGCAGGCCGATGCCGAACTGGCCCAGGAAGTCGGAGCGCGCCGACTCCAGGCCCTCACCCCGCTTGGAGCTGCGGCCGATGGTGGCGAGGAGGCTGTGCACATCGGACTCGGTGAGCCCCACGCCGGAGTCCTCGACGCGCAGGGCGCCGCCCTCGACGTACAGCCGCACCTCGGCGGGCGCGTCCGGCTGCTCGGCGCGCCGTGCCGTGATCGCGTCCACGGCGTTCTGCAGCAGCTCCCGCAGATAGACCTTGGGGCTCGAATAGAGGTGATGGGAGAGCAGGTCCACCAGACCACGCAGGTCGACCTGGAAGGTATGAGGCGGAAGAGGTGACTGAGGTGCCTGGGGTGACTGGGAAGTCTCAGAGTCCATCGTCGCAGCGCCGGAGGGGGGAACGGGCGACGGCGCGGGGTCGGGCGGTCCCGTCAGGCGGTGACCGCGAAAGGGCCGGAGCGCGTCATCCTAGGCCCGGACCGACCTGTCTGACCAGGGGAAAACCGTCGGCCCGGCCGACGAGAACGAGCCGCGCGACCAGCGGATTCGGGGGACGTATGCCGCATTGTCAGTGCGGTGGTGTGCAATGGATCTCGTGCCCGTGCTCGATGAACCACTGAAGAAAACGCTCGGACCCGCCACCGCGAAGGTGATGGCCGAGCACCTCGGCCTGCACACCGTCGGAGATCTGCTCCACCACTACCCGCGCAGATACGAGGAGCGCGGGCAGCTCACGCACCTCGCCGACCTGCCGATGGACGAGCACGTGACGGTGGTCGCCCAGGTCGCCGACGCCCGGCTGCTCACCTTCGCCTCCTCCAAGGCGCCCCGGGGCAAGGGCCAGCGGCTCGAAGTGACCATCACGGACGGCAGCGGCCGCCTCCAGCTGGTCTTCTTCGGCAGCGGAGTGCACAAGCCGCACAAGGAGCTCCTGCCCGGCACGCGCGCGATGTTCTCGGGCAAGGTCTCCGTCTTCAACCGCCGCCTGCAACTGGCCCATCCGGCGTACGAACCACTGCGCGGCGACAGCGACGAGGCCGCCGAGAGCGTCGACAGCTGGGCGGGCGCCCTCATCCCGATCTACCCGGCGACCGCCAAGCTGGAGTCCTGGAAGATCGCCAAGTGCGTCCAGCTGGTGCTGCCGAGCGCCCAGGAGGCCGTCGACCCGCTGCCGGACTCCCTCCGGGACGGCCGCGGCCTGGTCTCCCTCCCCGAAGCCCTCCTGAAGATCCACCGCCCGCACACCAAGGCGGACATCGAGGAGGCCCGCTCACGCCTCAAGTGGGACGAGGCCTTCGTCCTCCAGGTCGCCCTGGCCCGCCGCCGCCACGCCGACGCCCAACTCCCGGCCGTGGCAAGGAAACCCCGGCCCGACGGTCTCCTCACCGCCTTCGACGCCAAACTCCCCTTCACCCTCACGGACGGTCAGCAGAAGGTCTCGAAGGAGATCTTCGACGACCTCGCGACCGAGCATCCGATGCACCGGCTGCTTCAGGGCGAGGTCGGTTCCGGCAAGACGTTGGTGGCCCTGCGTGCCATGCTCGCCACCGTCGACGCGGGCGGACAGGCCGCCATGCTCGCGCCCACCGAGGTCCTCGCACAGCAGCACCACCGGTCGGTCACCGAGATGATGGGGGAGCTCGCCGAGGGCGGCATGCTCGGCGGGGCCGAGCGCTCCACCAAGGTCGTGCTGCTCACCGGATCGATGGGGGCCGCCGGGCGGCGCCAGGCGCTGCTCGACCTGGTCACCGGCGAGGCCGGGATCGTCATCGGCACCCACGCGCTGATCGAGGACAAGGTGCAGTTCCACGACCTCGGTCTGGTCGTGGTGGACGAACAGCACCGCTTCGGTGTCGAGCAGCGCGACGCCCTGCGCGGCAAGGGCAAACAGCCCCCGCACCTGCTCGTCATGACCGCCACGCCCATCCCGCGCACGGTCGCGATGACCGTCTTCGGTGACCTGGAGACCTCCGTCCTCGACCAGCTCCCCGCCGGGCGCTCGCCCATCGCCAGCCATGTCGTCCCGGCCGCCGACAAGCCGCACTTCCTGGCCAGGGCCTGGGAGCGGGTGCGCGAGGAGGTGAGCAACGGCCATCAGGCGTACGTCGTCTGCCCGCGCATCGGCGACGACGCCGAGGAAGCAGCCGATTCCAGGAAGGGCAAGAAGAAGTCCCCCGAGGACGAGGCCGAGAAGCGGCCCCCGCTCGCCGTCCTCGACATCGCCGACCAACTCGCCAAGGGTCCTCTCCAGGGCCTGGGGGTCGAGGTGCTGCACGGTCGCATGCAGCCCGACGACAAGGACGCCGTGATGCGCCGCTTCGCCGCCGGTGAGACGGACGTCCTGGTCGCCACCACGGTCATCGAGGTCGGGGTCAACGTGCCCAACGCCACCGCGATGGTGATCATGGACGCCGACCGGTTCGGTGTGTCGCAGCTCCACCAGTTGCGCGGCCGGGTCGGCCGTGGCTCCGCGGCGGGCCTGTGCCTCCTGGTCAGCGAGATGCCCGAGGCGAGCGCGGCCCGCCAGCGGCTGAACGCGGTGGCGGCCACCCTCGACGGCTTCGAGCTCTCCCGTATCGACCTGGAGCAGCGCCGCGAGGGCGACGTCCTCGGCCAGGCCCAGTCCGGGGCCCGCACCTCCCTGCGGATGCTCGCCGTCATCGAGGACGAGGAGATCATCGCCGAGGCAAGGGAAGAGGCGGCGGCGGTCGTGGCGGCGGACCCCGAGCTGAGGGACCTCCCCGGCCTGCGGACGGCCCTGGACGCCCTTGTGGACGAGGAGAGGGAGCAGTACCTGGAGAAGGGGTGAGGGAGACTGCCCAAGGGGCGCGCGGCCGTAATCCCCATGCGGTTACCGCCACGAGGGCGCGACCAGCCACACTGAACGTGAAACCGTCCACGACCAAGGACCGAAGATGACCCGCGTGATCGCCGGCGCAGCCGGGGGACGTCGCCTCGCCGTGCCGCCGGGCAATGGCACCCGCCCCACCTCCGACCGGGCGCGCGAGGGCCTCTTCTCCACATGGCAGTCCCTGCTCGGCGCCCCCCTGCAGGGCGAGCGCGTGCTCGACCTGTACGCCGGCTCGGGCGCCGTGGGCCTGGAGGCGCTCAGCCGCGGCGCCGACCACGCCCTCCTCGTGGAGGCCGACGCCCGCGCGGCCCGGGTCATCCGGGAGAACGTGCAGTCGCTGGGGCTGCCCGGCGCCGAGGTCAGGTCGGGCAAAGCGGAGCAGATCATCCAGGGCGCGGCGCCCACGGCACCGTACGACCTGGTCTTCCTCGACCCGCCGTACGCCGTCTCGGACGCCGATCTTCGCGAGATTCTGCTCACACTCCGCACGCAGGGGTGGCTCGCGGGCGAAGCCCTCGTCACCGTGGAGCGCAGCACCAGAGGCGGAGTATTCGAGTGGCCGGACGGCTTCGACGCGATCCGGGCCCGTCGCTACGGCGAGGGAACGTTTTGGTACGGTCGCGCCGCCTCTACGTGCGAAGACGCACGATGACCGGACCGGAGAGCGAGGGAACTCAGTTGCGCCGCGCCGTCTGTCCCGGGTCGTACGACCCTGTCACCAATGGACACCTCGACATCATTGCCCGCGCCTCCAAGCTGTACGACGTGGTGCATGTCGTCGTGATGATCAACCAGGCCAAGAAGGGCCTGTTCACCGTCGAGGAGCGCCTCGACCTGCTCCGCCAGGTCACCGCCGACTACGGCAATGTGGAGGTGGAGTCCTTCCACGGACTCCTCGTCGACTTCTGCAAGCAGCGCGACATCCCGGCGATCGTCAAGGGCCTGCGCGCCGTCAGCGACTTCGACTACGAGTTGCAGATGGCCCAGATGAACAACGGTCTGTCGGGCGTGGAGACCCTCTTCGTTCCCACCAACCCCACTTACAGCTTCCTGTCGTCCTCCCTCGTCAAGGAGGTCGCGACCTGGGGCGGCGACGTGTCCCACCTGGTGCCGCCCCAGGTTTTCGAAGTACTCAAGGGACGACTGCGGAAGGACTGAGGCGCCCGCCGGGAGCTGACGGTCCGTCACCCGGTGTCGGGCGGGGCGGGAGTGGTCGTACAGTCGACCCGTCCGTCTCCATCACAGCTGTAGAGAGTGGCGAGCACACGGTGGACGTGCAGAAGAAGCTCGATGAGATCGTCGCGGCGGTGTCCGGCGCCCGGTCGATGCCCATGTCGGCCTCGTGCGTGGTCAACCGCGCCGAGCTGCTCTCGATGCTCGAGGAAGTACGCCAGGCGCTGCCCGGCTCCCTCGCCCAGGCCCAGGAGCTCATCGGCGACCAGGCGCACATGGTCGAGCAGGCCCGGCTGGAGGCCCAGCGGATCATCGAGGGCGCACACGCCGAACGCGGCTCCCTGATCTCCGACACCGAGGTCGCCCGCCGCTCGCAGAACGAGGCCGACCGCATCCTCACCGAGGCCCGCCAGGAGGCCGAGGAGGTCCGCGCGGAGGCCGACGACTACGTCGACTCCAAGCTCGCCAACTTCGAGGTGGTCCTCACCAAGACCCTCGGCTCCGTCGGCCGCGGCCGCGAGAAGCTCCTCGGCACCGGCCCCGGCACCGACGAGCAGGGCTACGAGGACGAGGACGCCCCGGAGCGCAGCCACGACCCCGAGACGCTGCGCCGCAACGCCGACGACTACGTCGACGTGAAGCTCGGCGCCTTCGAGGCCGTCCTCGCCAAGACCCTGGACGCGGTCGGCCGCGGCCGTCAGAAGCTGCACGGCCGGATCGCCAGCGACGACCTGAGCGATCTGAGCGACCTCGCGGACGACGGGACCTCCGGCGCGCACACCAGCGACGCCGACTACCTGGCCGGCCTCGCGGACCTCGCGGACACCCCCGCCCCCGCCGAACAGCCGCAGGACCCCTACGCCTACCAGCAGCAGGCCGCCCCCCAGCAGGTGGACGCCTACGGCTACCAGCAGCAGTACGCCCAGCAGGACCCCTACGGCTACCAGCAGGCCGATCCGTACGCCGCGTACGCGCAGCAGGGCTACGACCAGCAGCAGGGCTATGACCAGAACGCCGTGCACCAGGGGCAGCAGGTCTACGCCCAGCCCGAGCAGCAGCAGTCGCAGCAGCCGCAGACGCAGGCTCTCGACGAGACCAGCCTCTTCGACACGGGCATGATCAGTGCGGAGCAGCTGAGGGCGTACGAACAGGGGCGCGGCGGTCACTGAGGGCCCCGGCGCACACCGGATTGGGCCGAGAGGGAAAGGTCCAGTATCCTGGCTCTTCGGTCGCGCGTACGTCCGCGATCACAGCTGCCCGGGAACACCAGGGGCAGCACCCCTTTGAGCTTCGAGGATCGAAAGCAGGAATGGCTCTGAACGCCCGCCTTGACCACCGCAACCCTCTCGTGTTCGACACACACGAGCTGGGACGGCGTCCTGGCGCGCTGCAGCGCCTGAACCGCACGGTCGACGCCCCCAAGGACTTCGGTATCGAAGGGGTCATCGGAGTGCCGGAAGGCGCCCCGGTGGAGCTGGAGCTCCGGCTTGAGTCGGTCATGGAAGGGGTGCTCGTCACAGGCACCGCCCGTGCACTGGCCAAGGGGGAGTGCGTAAGGTGTCTGGAGCCGCTCGGGCTGGAGCTCGAAGCGGAATTCCAGGAGATGTTCTCGTACCCTGACGCCGACGACCGGGGCCGCCCCAAAGCGGAGCCGGCCGACGACGCCGAGGAAGACGAGGACACGCTCTTCATCGAGGACGGCCTGTTCGACCTCGAACCCGTGCTGCGTGATGCGGTGGTGCTCGCACTGCCGATGCAGCCGGTGGATCAGGACGACTGCCCCGGCCTGTGCTCCCAATGCGGAGTCCGGCTTGCGGACGACCCGGACCACCACCACGACGCCGTCGACATCCGTTGGGCGGCACTGCAGGGACTCGCTGGTTCATCCGGAGACGGCGAGAAGGACGAGTTGAGCGGCGGCGCGCTTCCATCAGCGCACGCCGACGAGAAGCAGGAGAAGTAGCCGTGGCTGTTCCGAAGCGGAAGATGTCGCGCAGCAACACGCGCCACCGCCGGTCGCAGTGGAAGGCTGCGGTCCCCACCCTGGTTGCGTGCGAGCGCTGCCACGAGCCCAAGCTGCAGCACATCGCGTGCCCTGCTTGTGGCACCTACAACAAGCGCCAGGTCCTCGAGGTCTGAGCGGCTGGTGAGAGGTCTGATGTCTGACGCCAAGGCGGAATCAAACGCCAAGAAAAAGGCGGACAACACAGCCTCGTCCCACACGCTTCTGGAAGGGCGGCTCGGGTACAAGCTCGAGTCCGCCCTTCTGGTGCGTGCGCTGACCCACCGTTCGTACGCATACGAGAACGGCGGTCTGCCGACCAACGAGCGCCTGGAGTTCCTCGGGGACTCCGTCCTCGGCCTCGTGGTAACGGACACGCTGTACCGCACCCACCCCGACCTGCCCGAAGGCCAACTGGCCAAGTTGCGGGCCGCGGTGGTCAACTCGCGTGCGCTGGCGGAGGTCGGTCGCGGTCTCGAACTGGGCTCCTTCATCCGGCTCGGCCGGGGTGAAGAGGGCACAGGAGGCCGGGACAAGGCGTCCATCCTCGCCGACACCCTTGAAGCGGTGATCGGCGCTGTCTATCTCGACCAGGGTCTCGACGCGGCGGGCGAACTCGTCCACCGTCTCTTCGACCCACTGATCGAGAAGTCCTCGAATCTCGGTGCCGGCCTGGACTGGAAGACCAGTCTCCAGGAGCTCACCGCGACCGAGGGGCTCGGGGTTCCCGAGTACCTGGTCTCGGAGACCGGCCCGGATCACGAGAAGACCTTTACTGCTGCCGCCCGCGTCGGAGGCGTCTCGTACGGCACCGGCACCGGCCGCAGCAAGAAGGAGGCGGAACAGCAGGCCGCGGAGTCCGCGTGGCGTGCGATCCGTTCCGCCGCGGACGAGCGCATCGAGTCGGCCCGGGCCGCCGAGCAGGCAGCCCAGGCTGCCGAGGCGTCGGCCCAGGTCACCGAGGGGACGGTCGACACCCCCTCGGCTCCGACGAGCGACCCGGCCACGGCCTGAATCCTTCATCACGCAGGCGAAGTATCCGAACCCCGTGGGGCGGCCCCCCCGGGGGACTGGGGGTGGTGTCTTTTGTTGG
>NZ_JBEXDZ010000100.1:0-34024 GCF_040606085.1 Streptomyces sp. NPDC005485
GGCGCACGCTAGCGATAGCGAGGCATGTTCGCAGAAAGCGCCGCCAGGGACTCGAACCCCGGACCCGCTGATTAAGAGTCAGCTGCTCTAACCAACTGAGCTAGCGGCGCATGACTCTCGCCTTCCGCTTTCGCGGTCGGCGACAAAGGAAATACTACCTGGTCCGGAGGGGTGCTCCGGACCAGGTTCTAGATCGCCAGCGACAGCAGTACCGGCGCGGCCTCCCGGTTCAGGGTGTCCGCCGCTCGGCGCAGGCGGTGGGCGTGTTCCACCGGCAGGGACAGGGCGAGGCAGCCGACGGCGGAGCCGGCTGTGATCGGGACGGCCGCGCAGACCGTGCCGATCGCGTACTCCTGGAGATCGAGCACCGGCACGGTGGGCGGCTGGGCGTCGAGCCGGGACAGGAGCTGGCGCTCGTTGGTGATGGTGCGCGAGGTGAGGCGGGCCATCTTGTGCCGGGAGAGGTGATCGCGGCGGGCGTTGAGGTCGAGCTGGCCGAGCAGGCTCTTGCCGAGCGCGCTGGCGTGGGCGGCGGAGCGGAAGTCGACCCATTCGTGGACGGCCGGGGTCGCGGGTCCGGTGGCGCACTGGGTGATGTGCACCTCGCCGTCGATGTAGCGGCTGAGGTAGATGGCGGCGCCGACCGAGTCGCGCAGCCGGTCGATGGTCTGCTGGAGTTTGTCGCGCAGGGCCTGGTCGCGGCCGTGCGTCGAGGTCAGTCGCTTGAGTGCGGTGCCGCTGACGTACGCACCGTCGGTGATCTGCTCGACGTAACCCTCTCGCCGCAGCATCCGCAGGAGCGTGGTCAGCCGCTCCGTGCCGAGGCCGGTGTGGCGGGCGAGCTCGATGTCGGTGATGCCGGTTGAGTGCCGCGCCACCGTTTCCAGGACGCGCAGGGCATCCTGGGCCGAGTGGTAGGGCGCGGTCGGCTCGTGCTTGAGCGCCACGGTTCCCCCTGCGCTATGTGGCCGGGCTTTACAGATACATGCAGCCGGACAGCTGGGCTTCGTCCACGATAACCGCCAAGACGGTTGCTGTGAGGGGTTGTTGGCGAGAAAGATGGCGCGTTCCGGCTCTCTCAGCAGGAACGCGCCACCATGGCATATGCCAGCGTCATGACCCAGTGCTTCGGGCCGTCATCGCGCTGTCGTCAGGTCAGCACCGCGCTCAGGAACTCACGGGTCCGGTCGTGCTCCGGTTCGCCGAAGATCTTCTCCGGCGGACCGGATTCGATGACATGGCCGGCGTCGAACATCAGGACCTGGTCCGAGATGTCCCGGGCGAAGCCCATCTCGTGCGTCACGCAGAGCATGGTGATGTCGGTGGTGCGGGCGATGTCACGGAGTACGTCGAGGACGCCCGCGACCAGCTCCGGGTCGAGTGCCGACGTCACCTCGTCCAGGAGCAGCACCTGCGGCCGCATCGCCAGCGCCCGCGCTATCGCGACCCGCTGCTGCTGCCCGCCGGACAGCTGGGTCGGATAGGCATCGCACTTGTCCGCGAGCCCCACGAGGTCGAGCAGCTCGCGGGCCCGCTGCTCGGCCTCGTCCTTGGACAGGCCGAGGACGGTGACCGGCGCCTCGGTGATGTTGCGCAGCACCTTCATGTTCGGGAACAGGTTGAACTGCTGGAAGACCATCCCGATCTTCTTGCGGACCTCCCGGATCTGCTTCTCCGGGGCGGGGAAGAGCTGGTCCCCGGCGACCGTGATCGTTCCCTCCTCGGGCTTGGCCAGCGTCATCAGCAGCCGCAGGATCGTCGTCTTCCCGGAGCCGGAGGGGCCGATCAGGGTGACGTGCTTACCGGACTCGACGGAGAAGTCGAGCCCGTCGAGGACGGTGTTGCCCCCGAAGCGCTTGGTGACCTTGTCGAAGCGGATCAGCTCGCTGCCGTCCACCTTCGGGTTGGCAAGGTCCTTCACGGGATTGGTGTCAGCGGACAAGACGTCGCTCCAGGGCTCGCATGAGGAGGGAAGCCGGATAGGCGATGAGGATGAAGGCCACGCCGATGACGGTGAGCGGTTCCGTGAACTGGAAGTGCTGCTGCGAGTACAGCCGTGCCTCGCCGAGCATGTCCAGGACGGTGATCACCATGAGCAGGGGCGTGTCCTTGAGCATCGAGATGACGTAGTTGCCGAGCGCGGGCACCACCCGGCGGATCGCCTGCGGGAGGATCACCGCCGTCCAGGTGCGCCGCAGCGGCAGGTTGAGCGCCGTGGCCGCTTCCCACTGGCCGGCGGGCACGCCCTCGATACCGGCCCGGTAGACCTGCATCGTGTACGTCGAGTAGTGCAGCCCGATCGCGACGACCCCGGTGGTCAGCGCGGAGAACGTGAAGTTCCACTCGGGCAGCACGTAGAAGAGGAAGAACAGCTGCACCAGCAGGGGCGTGTTCCGGATGAACTCCGTGACCACCCCGACCGGCCAGCGCACCCAGCGCGTGGGCACCCGCATCAGCAGCGCCCACACCAGCCCGAGGGCGAAGGAAATCACCGAGCCGAGGGCCAGCGCCTGCAGGGTGACCAGCAGTCCGTCCCAGAAGTGCGGCATGAAATCGCCGACCGCGCTCCAGTCCCACTTCATCGGACACCTCCTACTCCGGTGCCGCCGCCGGCGGAGGCGTCCGCCATCTCACGGCGCAGCGCGAGCTTGGACCGGTCGCCCTCCGGCTGCTTGCCGACCCCGGCCTTCAGCCGTTTCTCCAGACCGCGCATGACCCGGGTGAGCAGGAAGGCGATCACGAAGTAGATCAGCAGGACGTACGTGTAGATCTCCGCGCTCTGCTGCAACGCGAGCCGCACCAGGTTGGCGCTGAACGCCAGATCGCCCATGCCCATGACGGAGACCAGGGCGGTGCCCTTGAGCAGCTCGATCAGCAGGTTCGAGAAGGAGGGGATCATCTCCGGCACCGCCTGCGGCAACAGGACCAGCCGCATCCGCTGCCAGGGCGTGAAGCTGAGCGCGATACCGCCCTCGCGCTGGGCGGGGTCGACGGCGTTCAGCGCGCCGCGCACCACTTCGGAGCCGTACGCCCCGTAGGTGAGGCCGAGTGCGAGGGTCCCCGCCCACATCGGGACGAGCTGCCAGCCGAAGGCCGGGGGCAGCACGAAGTACACCCAGAAGATCATGATCAGCGCGGAGGTGCCGCGGAACACCTCGGTGTAGAAGCCCGCGAGGAAGCGGACGATCCACAGCCGCGAGGTGCGCGCGATCCCCACCGCGAAGGAGACGGCACCGGCCAGCAGCGCGCTGAAGATCAGCAGCTGGACGGTGACCCAGATCCCCTTCAGTACGAGTTCCCAGAGTCCCGAGGTCATCCGCCGCACAGCTCCTTCGCGGTCAGATCGGTCATCTCCGCCTTGGTGAAGCCGAAGGGCCGGAGAATGCGGAACAGCTCGCCGCTCTTCTTCAGCTTCCGCAGCTCCACGTTGAAGGCGTCCCGCAGCGTCGTCTCGGTCGGCCGGAACGCGAACGCGCCCCCGTCGACGTGCTTCTTCCCGTCGACGAGCGGCGCGAAGGCCGCGGTCGACTCGGTCTTGGAGGACTTCTTGACGACCGCACGGGTGGTCAGCGCCGTACCGGCGAAGACGTCGACGCGTCCGGCCTCCACGGCGTTCAGCCCGGCCACCTGGTCCGGGACGATCAGGATGTCGCTCTCCTTGTACCCGGCATCGACCGCGTACTGGATTTCCGCGTATCCCGTCCCGGTGGCGAACTTCGCCTTCTTCTCCACGACGTCGCGGTAGTTGTGCAGGCCCTTCGGGTTGCCCTTGCGGACGATGAAGGCGTCCAGCATCTGGTAGTCCGGATCGGCGAATATGACCTGCTTGCAGCGGTCCGCATTGACGTACATACCGGCGGCCACGACGTCGAACTGCTGTGAATTGAGCCCAGGAATGAGCGAGCCGAACTCGGTCGGCACGGGCTGGACCTTGTCCACCCCGAGCCGTTTGAAGACAGCCCTCGCGAGTTCCGGCGCCTCACCGGTCAGTTCGCCGTTCTTGTCGATGTACCCGAAGGGGATCTCGCCCGCGATACCGAGCCGTACGACACCCTGTGCCTTCAGCCGGTCGAGCAGATCACCGCCCTCCACGCCGGACGCCGAGGCCACCCGGCTGCAGCCGGCCGCCCCCAGCGCGCCGAGCGCCGCCACCCCCGCGAGCAGCGACCGGCGGGTGGTTCCGGGTTTCTCTGTGCGATTGCCATGTGGTGGAGCCATGGGCGCGCGGCTACCCGGGACCATCCGAGTTATGCAGACCGGTTTCAGCCCCGGCTGAACCGGGGGCGCTCTTGACCGGCGCGGGACCATGGAACGCATGGCTGATCGCTACATCGAAGTCTCGCTGGTCAAGCGGGGAATCCACTGCACGGCGAAGCTGCTCGACGACCGGGCGCCGATCACCTGCGCCGCGGTCTGGAATGCCCTGCCGCTCGGCAGCGACGTCTACCACGCGAAGTACGCACGCAATGAGATCTACGCCCTTTTCCCGCCTTTCGTGAAATCGGAGCCACCGCTGGAAAATCCGACAGTTACCCCGATCCCGGGAGATCTCTGTTATTTCTCCTTCGCGGGTGCCGAGCTGGGGACGAAGGCGTACGGCTACGACGCCGAGGTGCGCCCCGGCACCACCGTCGTCGACCTCGCGCTCTTCTACGAACGCAACAACCTGCTGCTCAACGGCGACGTGGGCTGGGTGCCGGGGATCGTCTGGGGCCAGGTGGTCGACGGCCTCGACGCGATGGCCGAGGCCTGCAACGACCTGTGGCGGTCGGGAGCGCTGGGGGAGACGCTCAGCTTCCGGCGGGCGTAGGCGCGGGAGGGACCGTCCCCGTTCCGGCGGCTCCCGCTTCGAAGAGCGCGTGCGCCGCGCGCAGCACGAGGTCGTCGCGGTGCCGGGCGGCCACGATCTGCAGCCCCACCGGCAGCCCGTCCCCGTCCACCCCGACCGGCACGGTCGCCGCGGGCTGCTGGGTCATGTTGAAGGGGTACGTGAACGGTGTCCAGCCCGTCCAGCGCCGGTGGCCGGAGCCCGCCGGGACCTCCGCACCCGCCTCGAACGCGGTGAGTGGCAGCGTCGGAGTGACCAGCAGGTCGTGCGAGGAGTGGAAGCGGCCCATCCGCCGCCCCAGCTCCATGCGGACGTCCACCGCCGCGAGGTAGTCCAGCGCGCTGAACCGGGCGCCGAGGCCGCAGATCTCCCGCAGGCCCGGATCGAGCAACTCCCGCTGGTGCGGCCCGAGACGCTGGGTCACACGGGCCGCCCCGCTGAACCAGAGCACATGGAACGCCTCGACCGGATCGGTGAAGTCGGGGTCGACCTCCGTGACGTGCGCGCCGAGCCCCGCGAGCCGCTCCACCGCCCGCCGCACCGCCGCCGCGACGGCCGGGCGAACCGCGACCTGCCCGCCGAGCGAGGGCGAGTACGCGACCCGCAGCCCCCGCACCCCGCCGTCCAGCGCGTCCGTGAACGACCCGCCGACCGGCCCGAGCCCCGACCAGTCGCGCGCGTCGGCCCCGCTGATCACGTCCAGCATCAGTGCCGCGTCGGCCGCGTCCCGCGTCATCGGGCCCACGTGCGAGAGGGTCCCGAACGCGCTCGCCGGATACAGCGGCACCCTCCCGTACGTCGGCTTCAGCGCGAAGATCCCGCAGAAGGCGGCCGGGATGCGCACACTGCCGCCGCCGTCGGTGCCCAGGGAAAGCGGGCCCGCGCCCAGTGCCACCGCCGCGGCGCTGCCACCGCTGGAGCCGCCCGCCGTGCGTGTGACGTCGTACGGATTGCGGGTCACGCCCGACCGCGGTGAGTCCGTGACGCCCTTCCAGCCGAACTCGGGTGTCGTCGTCTTGCCCAGGAAGACGGCGCCGTGCTCGCGCAGCCGGGCCACGGACGGGGCGTCCTCGTCCCAACTGCCTTTCGGATCAATGGTTTCGGAGCCGCGCAGGGTCGGGGCGCCGCGCAGCAGCAGGATGTCCTTCACCGTGACGGGGACCCCGTCCAGCAGGCCCGCCGGCTCGCCGCGCCGCCAGCGGTCCGCCGACTCGGCCGCCCCCGCGAGGGCTTCGTCCGCGAACAGCCGCACGAAGGCGTTCACGGCGGGCTGGACCTCCTGCGCCCGCCGCAGGGCCGCGCGGGTCGCGTCCACGGGGCTGAATTCGCCCTTGCGGTAGCCGTCGACCAGTTGTACCGCGGTGAGCTCGGTGAGTTCCGTCATCCGCCCTCCAGCCATGGGGAGTTCGCTGCGACTTCGGTGTTCTGGCGCGTGCTTCAATGCCCGGGTACGTACCCGCGCTGCTTGTCGACCACGTTCGGCAGCGGCAGGCCCGCCGCCCAGCGCTCGTACAACTCCACGAACTGCGTGCCGAGTTCATCGCGCCAGCCGACCGTGTCCCCGCTCATGTGCGGCGACACGATCAGCCCCGGCACGTCCCACAACGGGCTCTCGGGGCCCAGCGGTTCACGGTCGAAGACATCCAGGGCCGCCCCCGCGATCCACCGCTTCGACAGCGCCTCCACGAGTGCGTCCTGCACGACGAGCTGCCCGCGTCCGACGTTGACGAAGCGCGCCGAGGGCTGCATCATCCCGAAGCGCCGCGCGTCGAACATGCCGTACGTGTCCGGTGTGAGCGGTGCCGCGGACACCACCCAGTCGGCGCGGGCCATCAGCCGGTCGAGGTCGGCCGGACCGTGGATACCGGTGCGCGGGGTGCGCCCGACCAGGGCGGTCGTGATCCCCAGGGCCTTCAGGTTCTTCTGGATCGCCCGCCCGATCGGCCCCGAGCCCACCACGCAGGCGCGCGTGCCCGAGACCCGCTGCGACTCGCGGTGGCGCCACACGTGGCTGCGCTGCAGCTCCCATGTGCTGGGCAGATCCTTGGCCATCGCGAGGACCAGGGCGGCGACGTACTCGGCGATCGGCTGGTCGAAGATGCCGCGCGCGTTGGTCACCACCGTGTCGGACGCCGCCAGTTCGGGGCACATCAGATGGTCCACGCCCGCGCTCGCCGTGTGCACCCAGCGCGGCCGCGGTCCCTCGCCCGGCCAGGCCCGGCGCACGGCGTGCGAGGCGAAGTCCCACACGAGCAGCACGTCGGCGCCCGGCAGCCGCGCGGCCAGCGTCGACTCGTCGGCGTGCTCGATCGTTACTCGCCCGGTGAGCCGGCCCAGGCGGGGCGGCGGCTCGGCGTCCAGGACGAGCAGGGTCGTGTCGGACATGTCCGGGAAACTGTTTCGCAATGCGGGTCCGCTTTTCTGGGTTCTCCGGGCTTGTTCACCGGAGGGTGTTCTCCGGGGGTGAAGGCGGCGCTCCTTCGTGCGCGAAGGTGGTCGGAACCGTCTGAGATGCGCGGATTGACCACGCTCGCACCCGAACCTACCTTCGTCAACACGGGCCCGCATCGGGTCCGTTGCTCACCCGTTTCCCGTCGTGAGGCCGGTGGCTGACATGGACGTCTCCTTTCTCGGCGGACCGGCCGCGCAACGCGCTGTCGGAGTCGTCGCCCCTTTCGACTTCGCCCTCGACCGCGAACTGTGGCGCTGGACCCCGGACGACGTGTCGCTGCACCTCACGCGCACCCCGTTCGTGCCCGTCGAGGTCAGTCTCGACCTGGCCCGGCTGGTCTCCGAGCACGAGACGCTGGGGGACGCGGTGCGCGCGCTGACCGCCGTCGGGCCCGAGGTCGTCGCGTACGCGTGCACCTCGGGCAGTTTCGTCGGCGGGGTCGCGGGCGAGCGGGCGATGTGCGAGGCCATGACCCGGGCCGGCGCCGTCCCCTCGGTCACCACCTCCGGGGCGCTGCTCGAAGCGCTGGACGAGCTGGGCGCCCGCCGGATCGCGCTGGTCACGCCGTACACGGTCTCGGTCACCCAGTCCCTGGAGGAGTACCTCGCCGAGGCGGGCGTCACCGTCACCGGCCGCACCTCGCTGGGCCTGACCCGGCACATCTGGAAGGTCCCCTACCGCGATGTGGTCGACATGGCACGCCAGGCGGTGTCCGAGGTCCCCGGTCCGGCGGACGCCCTCTTCATCAGCTGCACCAACCTTCCGACGTACGACGTGATCCCCCAGCTGGAGGCGGAACTGCGCATCCCGGTTCTCTCGGCCAACCAGGTGACGATGTGGGCCGCCTTGCGCCATCTGGGTACCCGAGCCGTGGGGCCGTATCAGCGGCTCGTCGATCGGGCCGCCCGGCAGGGGCCCGTACTGCCGGAAGAACAGGAAGGTTGGGCATGACCGCACTCGGATTCCTCTACCCCGGACACTCGGGCGAGGACGACTACCCGCGCATGGAGCAGCTGCTGGGCAGCGACATCCGGCTGGCCGTGGTGCACACGGACATCGGCGAGGACGCCCACCGCGTGGACGCGCTGCTGGAGATGGGAGCGGAGGACCGGCTCGCCGCGGGCGTCGAGGAACTGCGGCTCTCCGGCGCCGAGGCAGTGGTGTGGGCGTGCACCAGCGGCAGCTTCGTCCACGGCTGGAACGGCGCCCACGACCAGGTCCGCGCGCTCGCCCGCAGGGCGGGTCTGCCCGCCTCCTCCACGTCCTTCGCCTTCGCCCACGCGGTACGGGAGATCGGCGCGCGGCGTGTCGCGGTCGGCGCGACCTATCCGGAGGACGTGGCCGCGCTCTTCGCCACGTTTCTGAAGGACGCCGGTACGGAGGTGGTGGCCGTGCGCGGGGCCGGGATCGTGACGGCGGCGGAGGTCGGCACGTGGGGCGAGGCCGAGGTGCTCGCCCTCGCCCGGGAAGCCGACCGGCCCGACGCGGACGTGGTCCTCCTCCCCGACACCGCCCTCCACACCGCCTCCCACCTCCCCCTCCTCGAATCCACCCTCGGCAAACCCGTCCTCACCGCCAACCAGGTGACGGTCTGGGAAGCCCTCCGCCTGACCGACCGCCGCGTGAACGCCCCGGAACTGGGGTCACTCTTCACGAAGGAGCCGCTCGTGCAGGTGTGAGGGGGGACGCGCTCGTCCTCGAACGCCGGACGGGCTGTATCCAGCCCCTCCGACGTTCGAGGAGCGGGGGTTCGGGGGCGGAGGGGGCGAAAGAAGGCCGGGAATAACCGGGGACAGTCCCCTGTTAGTACGCCGCGGACAGCGCGACGTACACCATCAGGAGGAACCCCCGTGGCGGCAGTGGACGAAACGGACGACATCCGAGGCACGGCCCAGGGCACCGCCCCGGTACCCCTCTCCGTACTGGACCTCGTCACGGTGGGCGCAGGCCGCACCGCGACCGACGCCCTCGCCACCAGCGTGAAGATCTCCCGCCTCGCGGAATCCCGCGGCTTCCACCGCTACTGGGTGGCCGAACACCACTCCATGCCGGGCGTGGCGTCCTCGTCGCCCGCCGTGATCCTCGCCCACCTGGCCGCCCACACCACCCGCATCCGGCTCGGCTCGGGCGGCGTCATGCTCCCCAACCACGCCCCGCTGGTCATCGCGGAACAGTTCGGCACGCTGGAGGCCATGGCCCCGGGCCGGGTGGACCTCGGCCTCGGCCGGGCCCCCGGCACGGACGGCGCCACGGCCGCGGCCCTCCGCCGCACGGAACGCCTCAACGAAGGCGCGGACGACTTCCCCGAGCAGCTCGCGGAACTGACCCGCTTCCTGGACGACGACTTCCCCTCCGGCCACCCCTACGCCCGCATCCACGCGGTCCCCGGCCCGATCCAGTCCACGTCGCCCGGTGGCGTCCAGTCCCCGCACCGCCCCCCGATCTGGCTCCTCGGCTCCTCCGGTTTCAGCGCCCGTCTGGCCGGCATGCTCGGTCTCCCGTTCGCCTTCGCGCACCACTTCTCGGCGCAGAACACCATCCCGGCGCTGGACCTCTACCGCGAGTCCTTCCGCCCCTCGGCCGTGCTCGCCGCTCCCTACGCCCTGATCGGCGTCTCCGCCCTCGCCACGGACGACGAGAAGGAGGCCCGCCGCCAGGTGCTGGCCGCCGCCCTCAACATGGTCCGCCTGCGCACCGGCCGCCCGGGTCTGGTCCCCACCCCGGAGGAGGCGGAGGCGTACGAATTCAGCCCGATGGAGCGGGAGTTCGTCGACTCCTGGAACACCAATGTCATCCACGGCACCCCCGACGAGGTCCGCTCGGGCCTCGACGACCTGCAAAAGCGCACCGGAGCCGACGAGTTGATGATCACGGGCAACGCCCACAGCGGCGACGTACGCCTGCGCTCCTACGAACTCATCGCGGACGCCTACGGGTTGCCCGGTCAGGCCTGACCGGGGGCCTCGGCCTGCAGTAGTGCGGAGATACGATCCGGCGCCACCGGTCGCGAGTACAGCCAGCCCTGGCCGGTGTCGCAGCCGATGCCGCGCAGCCGGGTGGCCTGGGAGGCGGTCTCCACGCATTCGGCGGTGACGGTCAGGCCCAGACGGTGGGCGAGCTGGATGAGGGCCTCGACGATGACCTCGTCCGCGGGGTTGGGATTGCCGGACGCACCGTCGTGCTTCCCGGTGGTCTCGTACTGGAAGCCGCGGACGAAGGAGCCGTCCAGCTTCAGGACCGACACCGGAAGGCGGCTGAGGTAGGCCAGGTTCGAGTAGCCGGTGCCGAAGTCGTCGATGGCGATGCCGACGCCCATGTCGCTGAGGGCCTGAAGGGCCTGCAGCGGTTGGCCCGCCGAGCCCATCACGGCCGACTCGGTGAGCTCCAACTGCAGGAGCCCCGGGGCGAGTCCGGTCTCCGCGAGGGTCTCCGCGACGTCCGCGACCAGGTCGGAGTCCCACACCTGGCGCACCGCCACGTTGACGCTCACGAAGATCGGCGCGGCGTCCGGATGGTCCAACTGCCAGCGGCGCGCCTGCCGGCAGGCGGTGGCCAGCACCCACCGGCCGAGCTGCACGATCGAGCCGTCCTCCTCGGCCAGTCCGATGAACCGATTCGGCGTGAGCATCCCGAACTGCGGGTGGTTCCAGCGCACCAGGGCCTCGACTCCGCGGACGCCACCGTCCGCCATGCCCACCAACGGCTGGTACTCCAGCGTGAATTCACCGCGGTCGATCGCCGCGCGGAGTGTGGAGGCCAGGGCCTGGCGGGTCATGCGGTGGGCGTTGCGCTCCGGGTCGAAGAGGGTCCAGCGGCCCTTGCCGTCGGCCTTCGCCCAGTACAGCGTCGTGTCCGCGGCCTGCATCAGGCCCGTCGCGGTGGTCCCGGCGGCTCGGCGCTCGACGACTCCGATCGACGCGGACAGGGAGAGCCGCTGCCCCGAGAGGTCGAAGGGGACCTGCAGGGACTTGAGGACGGACTCCGCGAGGTCCGCCAACTGGTCGGTGCCGGTGGAGTCCTCGACAAGGAGCGCGAACTCGTCCCCGCCGAGTCTGGCGACCAGCGGGGTGGCCGCTCTGGCGTATCCCGCCTCGTCGGCACAGCGCGTCAGGCGTTCGGCGACGGCCGCGAGCAGCCGGTCGCCGATGCGATGGCCGAGCGTGTCGTTGACCGCCTTGAACCCGTCCAGGTCCAGATAGCAGAGCCCGATCCGGCCGGTGCCGCCCTCCTCGTACGCCTCCGCCTCCAGCGCGGCCGAAAGTCGCTCGAAGAACAGCGTCCGGTTGGGTAGCCGGGTCACCGGATCGTGCATCTGCAAGTGCCGCAGCCGCGCCTGGAGTTCACGCCGGGCACTGATGTCGGCGACCGACAGCAGCACCCCCTGCTCCTCGGGGGGCAGCGGCGCGATCGTCACCTGCACCCAGAGCGAGTGCCCGTCGGGGTGCTTGAGGCGGCGTGTGCAGCGCAGCCTTGCCTGGCGGCCGCGCAGCACCTCGCGGTACGCGTGCCAGGTGCGGGCGTCCGTCGCCAGGTCGACCAGATCGGCGGCGATCCGCCCGGTGAGGCCGTCGGATCCGGTGCCGAGCAGTGAGCCCAGCGCCTCGTTCGCCGTGACGACCAGGCCCTCGCGGTCGACGAACGCCATTGCGAGAGGGGCCGCGGCGAACGCGGCCCGGAAGGTGCGGGGCGGCACCTCAGCAGGGTGCGCCGCATCCGTGGGCGGTGCTGCGCCCGTACCCGGTGACGTGCCCGTGAGGGGTGAGGTACCCGTCAGAGGCGTGGGGTCCATCAGGGGCGTTGCGTCCGTACGGGGCGTTGTACCCGTACGGGGTGGTGCGTCGCTACGAGGTGGTGTGTCGCAAGGAGATGCATCGATGTGACGCTCTGTGACGGCCGGCCGGACGAGGTCTGCCGCGGGCGCCGGCCCTTCGGACGTTCCGCTCACCGCTCGCTCCCGCAGTGCACTCGTTCTTCGTATGGGTCTCGTTGCGGCGGTCGGCCAGTGATGGACGGCCGCACAAGCCGTGTCCGTGCAGGAAAGTGTGCCGATCATAGAGGCTGGTCTCGGGGCCTTCCAGCCACTGTCCAGTGTCCCGGAACAACCACCCCTTCTGACAGATCGTTTCTGCCTGGATCTGGACCGGATCCTTCCCCCGCCGACCGCATGTGACGTTCCGTGAGTGTTCGGGGTGTCGGCCTCGGGTACCCCCTCACTCTTCTGGTGCAGATAAACAGGGCGAAGTATCACAATCCCGCCCAGGCTGGGTGCGGTATCCCGAAATCCGCATCCGGAGGTCGACGTGCCGCGTCCGCTCCCCCTGAAGGGGCTCACCCGTGAGGCCCTACGGGCCCTCGCCCGTGACGGGGCGCCCCGCTGGCGCAGTACCGCGGCGGTGTTCACCTCGATGACAGCACTGGCCGCGACCTCCCTCGTGACAGGCCCGGCGCTCGCCGAACCCCGAGCGGCCCCGTGCGCGCTGAAGCGGACCGAGGCCCACCACTCGGAGGGCCTCGACACCTGGAACGCCGCCTATCCGCGCCCCACCCGCGCTCTCGACGCGGTGATGGTCTTCCTGTCCTTCCCGGACTCCGAGCCGCGCACCACCCCCGCCGAGCTGACCGCCGATTACTTCCCGTCGACCAGCCGCTTCTTCGAACGCGCCTCCTACGGCAAGTTCACCCTGCGCCCGCACCCGCAGCGTGACTGGATCCGGATGCCGCACTCCTCCACGTCGTACGCCATACAGCGCGACTGGAACGCCGCCCGCCGCTCCGCGTACCTGCGCGACGCGCTCGCCGCGTCCGATCGGCAGGTCGACTTCTCGCGCTACGACATCGTCTACTTCGTCGCCGATCCGGACGCGCCGGGTGTCGACTCGGACGCGACGAAGGTCGTCAATCTCGACACCCCGCTGCGGGCCGACGGCAAGGACATCCGCCGGGTCGTCACGGTCTTCGAGAAGCATCCGCCGGACCGTCTCGTCCTCGCTCACGAGACGGGCCACGTCTTCGACCTCCCCGACCTCTATCACCGGCCCGTCGACGGCAAGGGCGACTGGGACACGTACGTCGGCGACTGGGATCTCATGGGCAGCCAGTTCGGGCTCGCCCCCGACCTCTTCGCCTGGCACAAGTGGAAGCTGGGCTGGCTGGAACCGCGCCAGGTGATGTGCGTGCGGGGCCCGCGCAGTACACGGCTGACTCTGGAGCCGCTCGGCGCGGGGCCGGCCGCGGCCGCGGTGGCGTCCGCCGGTGTGCCGCGGGCGGCGGGGTCGCCGCCGCTGGGCTCGGGGGCCCCGGCCTTCGGCTCCGGGCGCGGCACCAAGCTGGCGGTCGTGCCCACCGGTTCCGACAGCGCGCTCGCCTTCGAGGCGCGCGGCTCGGCGGGCAACGACGACTCGGCGTGCACACAGGGCGTCCTCGTCTACCGCGTCCGTGGCGGGGCCGCGTCCGGCGGTGGCCCCATCGAGGTCGTGGACGCCCACCCGCGCACCGAGGCCTGCTGGGAGGACTCGGTCTACCCGCCCCTCGCGGACGCCCCCGTGGCACTCGGCGAGAGCTTCACGGTGCCGGGCGAGAACGTCCGCGTCGAGGTGGAGGACCGGACGGCTTCGGGGGCCTGGACGGTGGAGATCACGCCGTCTGCGTAAGAACCGCGGTGGCGCGCCGTACCCCGCACGCGCCGGGTACGCAAGAAGCCCCTCGCTCTCGCGAGGGGCTTCTCACCGTCTGTGCGCCGCCAGGGACTCGAACCCCGGACCCGCTGATTAAGAGTCAGCTGCTCTAACCAACTGAGCTAGCGGCGCCTGCTGACGTCGTAGACCTTAGCATCCTGATCGGACTCAGGAAAAATCGATATCCGCACGGCGGCGGAGGCGGTGGCGCGCGCCGCCCGTACGGCCGCCCAGAGCAGGATTTCGGGGCCGGGGAGCCAGGGGTGGCGGGTGTCGGGGGCGACGAGCCAGCGGGAGTCGAGGCGGGCGGAGCCCAGGTCGGGGCCGGTGTCGCCCGGGTTCGGCGCGGGGACGGTCACGGCGTCGCCGGTGCCGTGGCAGAGCAGCGGCGGGACCGCGCTGCCGCGGCCGTGACCCCCGGTGTCGCGGGTGCCCCACTCCTCCCACTCCAGGAGCGAGGGGAGCCGCTGGGCGGTGCCGGAGGCGGCGAACAGCAGCATCCGGCCCCGGTACGCCGCGACCGGGCCCGAGCCCGGACCCTCGTCCCACAGGCGGTCGAGCATCCGTCGGCCGAACATCGCGGGGGCGCTGACGACGTCGAAGGCGGTACCGCAGGGCAGGACGACCGGAGCGCCGGGTCGGTCCTCCCAAAGGGCGAGCGTGCTGCGCGGATACGTTCCTGCCGAGGCGAGCCAGGCGGCGCCCTCCGAGGTGACACCGCAGACGTCGAACCGGTCGGGCAACGGGCGGCCGGGTCCGTGGGGGGAGCTGCTTGCCGGGTTCCGTGTGCTGCTCATGCCACCAACATTTACTGGTGGTGAGCACCCCGTTCCCGAGAGTTGCCGGAATCCGGGACAGGAGGGAGCGGGGAGGAGTATCTTGCCCGACTGGCATATGCCAAAAAGCCTTGCTGAGACTGCGGGTGCCACCTTCGCGAGGGCTCGCCGTCCGCGTTCGGCGGGGGCGTGTTCCGGTGTCGGGGCCCTCCGGCGGTGCCCCGCGCGTGCGCGTGCGCGTGGCGTGCGGGCGTACGACGTGGGTCGACGTTCGTGCGTCGGTGACCCGCACGGGCGCGTGCCGTGGGTCGGCGTTTCGTGCGTGCGGGTGCCGTGCGTGCGTATCTTGCGCGCCCGCGTCCTGTACGCCCGCTTCCCGTGCGCCCGCTTCTCGTGCGCCCGCTTCTCGTGCGGGCGTATCCCGCGGGTCGGCTTTCGTGCGTGCGTGCGTGCGTGCGCGTCCTGTGCGGGCGCATCCCGTGGGCGGGCGTTTCGTGGGTCGGTGTTCCGTGCGCCCGCTTCCCGTGCGGGCGCATCCCCTGGGTCGGCGTTCGCGTGTCCGCACCCCGTGCGCTGCCATCCCGCGCGGTTCCGCCGGGCGGGTCTCCGTGCCGGGTGCCGTCATCTCCGGCGTGTCGGCGCCTCAGACGTGGTCGCCCACCCCGTGTCCGTGTCCGCGCCCGTTGCCGTCGACGCCTCGCAGCAGGTCCCGGCCGAATTCGATCATCTTCTTCGCGTAGTCCTCGGTCCACTCGGCCCGCTCGGCGATGTCGGCCGGCTTCAGCCGGTCGAACCGCCGCGGGTCGGCGAGCTGCGCGGCGGCGATCGCCTGGAACTCGACGGCCCGGTCCGCCGCGGCGCGGAACGCCTGCGTCAGCTCCGTGGCCCGGGCCAGCAGGGCGCGAGGGTCGTCTATCGACTCCAGGTCGAAAAAGTGCTCCGGGTCGGAGGCCGCCTCCGCGGGCTCGAAGAGCAGGGGCGCGGGGCGTAGCCGCGGTTCGTTCCGACGCGGCGTGGGCTCCGCCATGTCTTCTCCTCCTCGTACGTAGTCAGGCCCTCTCCGCGGGCCACCGTCCATTGTCCCCCGCCCGCGCAAGTGGGCCCCGCGGCTCCCGATGGGGCGGGGGAGCGGCGGTCACGGGCGCCATGGCACCCGGTGTTCCGCCAGATGTGACAGCACCGCGTGGTTGGCCTCCCAGCCGTCCGGGAACTTCACGGTGACGCCCAGTTGCACGGGTTCCGTGGACGGGTGGTCGTCCAGGAGGGACGTGACCCCCTCGCGGCAGACCACGATGCAGGCGTGCCGGTGCCGGGAGGCGAGGACGCACAGGCGGCCCGTCTCCAGGTGGAAGGCGGTGGCGTCGGGGCGGCCCGAGAGCGGGTGGAGGATGACGGTCACGTCGAACTCCCGGCCCTGGAGCCGGTTGGCCGTGTCGACGGTGACGCCGGACACGCCGAGCTCTGTCAGGGCCGAGCGGACGGCGGCCGCCTGGTCCCGGTGCGCCGTGCCGACGGCGATCCGGTCGGCCGTCAGCGGCACCGGATCGGCCGACCGCTCCGACGTCGCCGCGCCGCCGCGGTCCAGCAGCCGCCGTACGACCTGCGCGAGGGCCCGTACCGCCTCGGGGTCCGTACGAGGTGTGTGCCGGGCCGGGAGCTCCAGCAGGCCCCAACCCGCCTGCGCCGCCTCGTCGATGACCCGGTCGGCTCCCGAACCGTCCGACGCGACGGCGAAGTCCAGACGACGGTCGCCGTGGCCCGTGCCGCTGCGGAAGGGCGTGTACGGGTAGAACGCGTCCGAGACCAGCGGCGCGGCCGAGGCGGGCAGCCGCCAGGACACCGGCAGCCGGTGCTGCGGGAGTTCGGGGTTGTGGGCCAGCAGCGTGGTCACGGCGGACGCCGACGGGTCGTACGACAGACCCGCCCACTGCTCCGCGCCCACGATCGCGAACGGGTCCAACTGCCCCGGGTCGCCCACGAACAGCGCCCGCTCGAAGAGCCCCGCCACGGCGAGCAGTGCGTCCGATCGCATCTGGTACGCCTCGTCGACGATCGCGTGCCGCCACGGCTCGACGCCCTTGACGTGCGCCCACTTGGCGGCCGTCGAGATCACGACGTCCAGCCCCGCCAGATCGGCCGCCTTGGCCGACTTGCGTACGTTCGGCAGGTCGTCGAGCGCCTTGTCGTACGGGTCGGGATCGCTGCTGTGCAGCCGGCCCACCGGCAGCTCGGCATCCTTCTCGGCGAGCCGCAGCACCAGATCGTCGACCTGGGCGTTGGTCTGCGCGATCACCATCAACGGCCGCCCCGCGGACGCGAGTTCGAGGGCCGCGCGCACGACGAGCGTCGACTTCCCGGCGCCGGGCGGCGAGTCGACCACGACACCGCGGGCCGTGCCGTGCAGGGTGTCGCGCAGGATCGCGTCGGTGGCCCGGGCGGCCTCGGCACCCGGGTCGAAGACGCTGGTTCCCACGGCGGAGCCGGTCACAGTACGTCCTCCTCGGTCACCGGGTCCGGCTGCGGTACGGCGTCGGGCTCGCCCGGCGGCCCGCCGTGCGTCCACGGTGTCTCCTCCGGGTCGGGCAGCTTCGCCCCGCCGCGCTGCTCGTGCTCGAAGAGCGTGAAGCAGAGGAGGTCGCCCTTCTCGGGCACGGACCCGGCCTCGGGTTCCTTGCCGCGGCCCATCTTGTCGACGATGCGCAGCACGACGGCACCCGCCCCGTCATCACCTTCGCCCCGGTCGCCGTACTGCTCGTATCCGACGAACTCGGCGGCCTGTGGCTTGCCGCCCAGCGAGCGGTGGACCTTCGCGCGCTCCCCGAGGTGCGGGCGGTCGTCCGTGCGTACGGTGACCAGCGGGCGAGGGCTGGGCCGCTTGCCCTCGCTGTACGTCATGACCACGTCCGTGACCTCGCCCGCGAACGCCTCCCCGGCGAGCCGCCGGCCGGCCATGACCAGCGGGTCGTCGAGGGCCTCCTGGGCTTCCACCCGGGCCTGCTCGCGCTCGCGCGTGGCGAGCTTGTTCGCCGCGGTGACCGCGTCGTCGCGGCGCGGCTGCGGCGGCTCCCCGGCGGTGATCCGGTCGCGGTGGCCGGTGAACGACCAGCGGTCGCGGGTCCACCGGTCGGTCGCGTGCGCGCCCTCGGGCAGGGCCCGCACCAGGTCCAGGCCGCGCCACACGGCGTCCCAGGTGGGCCGGGTGACGCTCTCGACGAGGGCGCGGATGTCCCGCTCGGCGCTGGTGAGTTCACCGAGGCGGTCGTCCGCCTCGATGCCGTCCTCGGCGGCCGCGAGGGCGGTCCGCGCGCGGTCGTAGCGGTCGATGGCGGGTGCGAGGAGCTTGTTGTCGAAGGCCGGGTCGGTGGCGGGCCCGGCGGGCGGGCACACCAGCTGCCCCCGGGCGTCCCGCGCCAGCTCCGCCCTGAGCGCCGCCTGCGCGCCCGACTCGCCCTCGGGCGGGTCGATCCAGGCGAGCAGCGCCCCGAGGTGCTGGTCCTCCAGGCTGGACTGGCCGGTCGCCCAGTGCCGGGACAGGACGTCGGTCAGGGCGAGCAGCAGCGCGGACCCGGGCACCCGCGCCCGCTCCCCGAAGTGTGTGAGCCAGCGCCCGAGCAGCGGCACCCGGGGCGGCGCCGGATGGGGTGCCTCCGGGTCCTGCTCGGCGGTGCGCCGGAAGCGCATGGAGCGCCCCAGGAGCCGTACGAGATCGATGCCCGCCCGGCCCGGGACGATCAACTGCGGGGCGTCCGCGCACAGTTCGACCTCGACCTTGACGCGCTTGCCGGTCTCCGGGTCGGTCTCGCTGCGCTCGGCGGCCTCTACCCGGTCCGCGTAGGAGTCGACGTACGGCAGGACCACGTCAGCGAGTTCGGCCAGGAACGCGAACCTCAGGTCGCGGTCCCTGGGCTGCGGGACGACCAGCAGCCGGGGCGCGTCGCGGTCCGTCCCGACGAGCGCCCCGAGCGGGGCCCCGGCCTCTCCGGCGGTGGTCAGCGGCACGAGGACGAGCGGCCGCTCGGACAGATGCCGGTGCCGCACAGTGGCGACGGGCCGGGCCCGCCCGCTCTCGACGGCCTCCAGCCGGGCGAGCGTGGTGATCAGCGACACCGGGTGACCTCCTGGCCCATGGGCGCCGGGAGCCCGTCCTGAACCTCGCGGGCCTCACGGTCCCGCAGGGCCTCCGCCCGCAGCTCCGCCGCTCTGCGCAGTGCCGCGACCGCCGGGTCGGAGGGGTCCCCGGCCTCTCCGTGGGCCGCCGCCAGGACGTCCCCGACCGTGGTCAGGCCGCCCAGCTCGGCGCGCAGCGAGCGGCCCAGGGAGGTCACCGCGCCGTCGGCGCGGGAACGCTCGCGGCAGTGGAAGGCCAGCTCGCAGGCGGCCAGGCACTCGGGGGCGTACGTCGCCGGGACCGACTCGACCGCGGCCGTCAGCTCGGCGGCCGGGAGGTCGGGGGCGAAGCACGTACCGGCCGGGAGGGCGTCGGCGATGTCCTCGACGCGGGTCAGGCGGGCGAGCTGGCGGCGGGTCACCGAGCGCTGCTTGCGGATGTCGACGGCGGACGCGGTCGGCAGGTTGGAGAAGTCCTTGGGACAGACCAGCAGGATGCGGTGGCGCACCACGGGCACGGGGGCACCACCCTGGGCGCTCCGCCCCTGAGGCGCTTCAGCCTCAGCCTCAGGCTCAGCCGATGCCGATGCCGGGGTTGGTGTCGCCGGCGTCGCGCCGAGGCGGCCGGCGACCTCCTCCAGCGCCAGTACGTACACCGCGGACTGGCGGGCGGCCGCGCCCACCTTGGCCGGGTCCGCCGAGCCGTCCAGCATCGGGAAGGACTTGATCTCCACGACCGTCCAGCTGCCGTCGGGGTGCACGACCACCGCGTCCGGCTCCAGGAACGCGGGGGAGCCCGCGACGTCCAGGGCGAGCATGGGGTGGTCGAGCAGGGTCCAGCCGCCGACCGCGGTGGCCTCGCGCAGGGCGAGCGCCGTACGGGCCGCACGTCCCTCGGGGCCTACGGCGGTGAGGTCGGGGACGGCTCCGGAGACGGGTGGCTCGGCGCCGGGGTCCAGCCGTTCGTGCACGAGCCGCAGCAGCTCCGCGCCTCCGTCGGCCTTCACTCTGGCCTCGAACGCGTTGCCCCGCATGAAGGCGAACTGGGACTGCCCGAACCCGGAAGGCGAGCCGAGGGCGCCCGCGAGCACCGTCTTGTCCACGCCCGCGCCGTCGAGGAGGGCGCGGCGGTCGCAGCCTGGGTTCGCGGCGAGCGCGGCGAGGGCCCGCGCGTCCAGTGCCTTGGGCGGGACGGAGGGCCCTCGCAGCTCAGCGAGCCGGTGCCGCAGCGCCGTCCCCCGCGTCCGCGGGAGAGGCACCCGGCTCGGCTCCCGAACCGCTTCGGGACTCGCGCTGTCGGGGGAATCGCTCACCCGGGGAAGTCTGGCATCCACCACTGACAATTGAGGAACCTGCGCCGCGCGAGGCGTCCGGGACCGGAGTGAACCAGCCGCCCAGCCGCCCCCGTACGAGGTCCGCGCCCCGCATCACGAACGGCGTCAGCAGCAGACCGATCCCCATCACCGCGGCGCCCGCCACGGCGTCGAGGAAGTAGTGGTTGGCCGTGCCCATCACGACGATCGTGGTGAACAGCGGATACACGACACCCGCGACCTTGGCGGCGGGTGTACGGCCGTGGCGCCACAGCATCACTCCGCACCACAGCGCCCAGCCCACGTGCAGGCTCGGCATCGCCGCGTACTGGTTGGTCATGCCGCCCATGCCGCGCGGCGCGCTCGCCTCGCCGCCCCACCAGCCGTAGTCGCTGTACTGGGCCATCGTGTCCACGAAGCCGTGCCCCGTGGAGAGCAGCCGGGGCGGGCAGGTCGGCAGCAGAGTGAAGCCGATCAGGCCGATGAACGTGGAGGTCATCAGCCAGGTGCGGGCAGCTCTGTAGCGCACGGCGCGGGAGCGGAAGAGCCAGATCAGGATCGCGGGCGTGACCAGGTAGTGCAGCGACGCGTACCAGAAGTCGGCGGGTACGCCGAGCCAGGCCTCGCGGGTGAACAGCCGGTTCAGCGGGTGCTCGGCGTTGAGGTACAGGGCCTTCTCGATGCGCAGGATCGACAGACCGTGGTCGACGGCGCTCGTCTCATTGCCGCGGGCAAGCAGACGGCCCGCCGAGTACGAGGCGTAGACCAGCAGGATCAGCGGCAGCTCGGTCCACCACCGGAGCCGGGCACGCGGTGGCGCCTCAGTGCGCGCTGTATCGGTCTGCGGCATCCGATCGCCTCCCCATCTGTCTGTTGTCAGGCGGCCCGGAGCCCGCTGCTGTCATTTTACGGCGTAGGAGAATGCCCTCGTGGGGGGCCCTCGGTCGTCAAAGACGCTGAGATCGCCCCATGGGTTGCCCCGTGCAAGCGTGCGCGATGATGGAGGGATCCGCCGCTGATTTCTCCCGGAAGGGCCCTCTCCATGGCACCGCGCATCCTGCTGGCCCGGCACGGACAGACGGAATGGTCCCTGCTCGGGAAGCACACCGGCAGGACGGACATCCCGCTCCTCGAAGAGGGCCGACGCGGCGCCAAACTACTGGGTGAACGCCTGCACCGCGCTCCCTTCGACGGACTCGCCGGAGTCGAGGTGCTCACCAGCCCCCTGGCACGCGCGCGTGAGACGTGCGAGCTCGCCGGGTTCGGCGAGCGGGCGGCCACCTGGGACGCTCTCATGGAGTGGGACTACGGCGCCTACGAGAGCATGACCCCGGACGAGATCCAGGCGATCCGCCCGGGCTGGTTGATCTGGCGCGACGGCGTGCCCGACGGCGAGAGCCTGGAGCAGCTCTGCGCGCGCGCGGACGAGGTCGTCGACCGGGCCCGGTCCGAGGACCGTGACGTGCTGGTCTTCGCCCACGGCCACATCCTGCGCGCCATCGGCGCCCGCTGGCTGGGCCTCCCCGTGGACTTCGCCGCCCGCATCCGCCTCAACCCCACCTCTCTGTCGGTTCTCGGCTGGGCCTATGGCGATCCTGCAGTGGAGACGTGGAACGACATCGGTCACCTGCAGGCCTAGCGACACCCCCGGGACGTGCCCTCAAGCAGTGCGCGGCAGTGAAGCGTGCCGTTCCAGGAACGCCGACACCCCCGAGGCCCTGCGGTGCGGGAGCAGCACGCGCGCGGTGCCTGCCAGCATCGTCTGGATGCGGGAGGACTGGACCTCGTCGAGGAGGTCCAGGACGCGCAGGCCCGCCGTGGCGGCCTCGTCGGGGCGGCCGCCACGCGCGAGGTCGTCGGCGAGTTCGGCGGTGTAGAGGGCGATGTTGCGGGTGAAGTGCGGGTCCTGGAGGTCCGCGGCACGGCGGGCGTGCCGGGCCGCGCGGGGCCAGTCGCCCAGCGTCGACCAGCACTGGGCCTCCAGCCCCTCCAGTTCGGCCTCTCCGTAGAACGTCATCCACTCGGGGTCGGTGTCCGAGGGGCCGCGTTCGTAGAGGGCCTGGGCGCGGGCGAGTGCCTGCTCGACGCCCGCGCGGTCGGCGAGCCCCGCCCAGCCGCCGGCCTCGCGCAGCGCGAGCAGCGACATCAGGCGAGGGGAGCCCACGCCGCGTGCCGCCCGCTGCGCCGCCTGTGCCGCGCGCACCGCCTCGCGCGGGCGCCCCGCGTCGCGTGCGAGGAAAGCCGTGTTGCAGAAGGCGTGTGCTTCCAGGCCCGGGTCGCCGGACATCCGGGCGGTCGCGAGGGCCTCCGCGTAGTGCGAGCGCGCGTCGTCGAAGCGGCCGGAGTCGTGCGCCAGCCACCCCACGGAGATGGCCAGTTCGCCCGCCCCGGTGTACAGCCGGTCGGCGGTCGTCTGCCGGGTGGCCCCCGCGTCGAGCAGTTCGTACGCCGTCCGCAGGGGAGCCGAGGCCCGCCGGTAGAGGCCGTCGGCGCCGTGCCGGTCGTCGAGCAGCCTGATCTTGCGTACGGCCTCTTCGAGGGCGCCCGCCTCGGACACGCCCGCCCGCCGGCCGGGCCGGGGCACGGCATGGGCGACACTGCCGTGGGCGACCCCGAAGGGGCCGAGCGAGGCGGCCGCCACGGTGGCGGTGCCTCCGGTCATGAATGCGCGACGCTGCACGTCGCTCTCCTCGTCGTCCTGGTGCGTGTCGTACGGGTCCTGCGTGTCATACGTCTCGTGCGCCCCCTCCGTCTCAGGTGAGGCGTGCATCGGGCTCGTGGTGTGCGAGGGGAGCGCCTCGTCCGTTTCGCGCGCCCCCCGGCCGCGCACCGACGAGCGGGGTGCGAACCCCAGGTCGGCGAGCGTGCGGCCGGGGAACAGGTGCAGGAACACCCGCTCGTACGCGTAGTTGGGACAGCGGATCTCCCCCGCCTCGACCCGCCCCACGTAGCGCGCGTCGCAGCTGACCCGCTCGCCGATCTCGCGCGCCGCCCGCCGTACCAGCGCGGCGAACTCGGCCGGCGAGCGCTGTCCGCGCAGCCGCCGGAAGGCGAGATTCGGCCGCGCGGGCCGGGGGGACTGGGACGAGGTCACCGTTGACGACGTCATGGCCGGGCCCTCTCTCGCGAACCGTCGAACCATGCCGGATGCAAGGTGAGTTGCTGCCGTCAACGCCCTGTGATGCCTTGCGCTGCACTGCTGTTGCCCTGCTTCCGGCGGGGCAAGAACGTACCTGCTGTGACGACACCATCACGCTGGGTTTGGCTACAAACCGGATATCTCATCCTGGATCTGCCATGAACTGCCATTCTTTACGGCGGAGTTTCGCCGTAGCCGTTGACGCTCTGGCGCGTTGAACCCGATGGACCGGGAGCCACCCGAACTCCCGAGCCGCTCGCGCAGGAGGAGGGGTTCCGTGGTGGAGGCCGGGATGGAGAGCAGGCAGAGCACCGATCCTTGTACGTCGCTTTCGATCGCACCTTGTACGGCGTTGACGACGGCACAGCACTGGCCGACCGCGGAGTGCGGCGCCGCACCGCAGTCGGCCTCGGAGTGCGACCTGGTGACCGTTCCGGCGCGGCAGGGGCTGGAGGCGGTCGACATCCTGCGCCGCGGCGCGGGCGACTCGGTCGGCCCCGTCCTCCACGACGACAGCTGCGACACGCTCGGCTTCCTGGTGCCGCCGGGCACCGCCGACGCCTGGGACGTGCCCGGCAGCACCTGTACGCAGACCAACGGGCGCGGCATCAGTCTCGCGAGCCTTGCCCCCGAGCCCCCGGTCGAGGGCTCGGACTGGCTGCTGCCGCCGGGCGACGCAGACCTGGCGACCGACCCGGCCGTTCTGCGTGCGGCCCTCGGCGAGGCGGCCCGCCTCATCGAGGCCGCCGACAACTGCCGCTGAGCCCGCGACGGGCGGCCGCCGAGCCCGCGGCGGCCGCCGCGTCCACCTGCTCTCGCCGCCCTGCTCGTACCCCCTGATAATGGCGGGATGGCAAGGGCGAGGAACGCGAAGCGGGCGCAGGCGGCGGAGGCCGTCGTCGAGGCGGTCGACGGAGGGCTCGCCGAGCTCATACCCGACCGGGACCGGGCACGCGCCTGGACCCTGCTGATCGACGGCGCCCCGCAGTCGCACGTGGACCTCGACGACCCCGCGTACCTCTCCTTCGAGTACCAGCGCCGCCTCGGCCATGTCATCGACCTCGTCGCCCCGCCCGGCCGGCCCGTGCACGTCCTGCACCTCGGCGGCGGCGCCCTCACCCTCGCGCGCTACACCGCCGCGACCCGCCCCCGCTCCACGCAGCAGGTCGTCGAGCGCGACGCTGCCCTCGTCCAACTCGTCCGCCGCGAGCTGCCGTTGGACCCGAACGCCCGCATCCGGGTGCGCTCCATGGACGCCCGCGAGGGCCTCGCGAAAGTGCCGGACGGCTGGGCGGACCTGGTGATCGCGGACGTGTTCAGCGGGGCCCGGACACCCGCGCACCTCACCTCGACGGAGTTCCTCGACGACGTCCGCAGAGCCGTCGGACCCGGCGGTCTCTACGCCGCCAACCTCGCCGACGGGCCGCCGCTGGCACACCTGCGCGGCCAGGTCGCCACGGTTGCGAGCGTCTTCCCCGAACTGGCCCTGATCGCCGACCCGACGGTGCTGCGCGGTAAGCGCTTCGGCAACGCGGTCCTCGTCGGCTCCGACCGGCCGCTGCCGCTGGCCGAGCTGACCCGCCGCGCGGCCTCCGACCCGCACCCCGGGCGCGTCGAGCACGGCAAGGCGCTCGCCGACTTCACGGGCGGGGCGACACCGGTGACGGACGCCGCGGCCGTGGCGTCACCGGCGCCGCCGCCGTCGGTGTTCCGCTGAACCGGATCCGCGCACCACGTCCCGGCACACCCGGCAATCGGCGCTTCTAGTACGTTTCGACGTCCACCTTCGGCGCGGTGTCGTGCCAGGTGCAGAACACCGACACCCGGTCCGAGCCGGAGGCGAACTCGACGCGGATCCATGTCTCCGTCTTCCACACCTGCATCGACCAGCCCGCGGCGGGCGTCGCCGACACCAGCGTCGCGGAGGTCCGGCCCAGGTCGAAGACCGCCCGGCCGCCCTTGGAGTCGTAGCTCTTGACCTGCCCGGACGCGGACGGGCCCGAGCCGGCGGACCGCGAGGGCGACGACGACGGCGAAGAGGGCCGCGTGGCGCTAGGTTTCCCGCTCCCGGCCTTGGGGGACGGCCGCCGCGAGCTCTTCGACGGCGACGGGCGGCTGGTCGAGGAGACCTGCGGCCGGGCCTCCTGCGTGGTGGTGTCGCCCGCCGTGATGGGCAGGGCGCGCGGCGGGTCGTACGCGGTCCCCGCCATCACCGTGTGGACACCCCACCACGACAGCGTGACCGCCGCGCCCGTGGCGAGCGACCAAGCCAGAACATGTACGAGACCTCTGCGCATCGCGGGCCATACTGCCCCACGCGCCCCACTGATGTCCCCCCGATGCCCCATGGACGTCGCAGGGGGCGGGGCGTCGCCGGGATGCTGCCGGGGTTGTCCACAGGCGCCGGACCACGATCCCCCGGATGGCGTACGGTGCCGCCCATGGCTCGTGTGCTCGTGGTCGAGGACGACCAGTTCGTACGCTCAGCCCTCATCCGGCATCTGGCCGACGCCTCGCACACGGTGCGCAGTGTCGGTACGGCCCTCGAGGCGCTGCGCGAGGTCGCGCATTTCTCCTTCGACGTCGTCATCCTGGACCTCGGCCTGCCCGATCTGGACGGGTCCGAGGCCCTGAAGATGCTGCGCGGGATCACCGACGTGCCCGTGATCGTCGCCACGGCACGGGACGACGAGACGGAGATCGTCCGGCTGCTCAACGACGGAGCGGACGACTACCTGACCAAGCCGTTCTCGTTCGAGCACCTGTCGGCGAGGATGGCGGCCGTGCTGCGGCGCGCCAGGGCGGCCGTCGGAGAGGCGCCCCCGTCCCCGGTCATTCGCGTCGGCGGCCTGGCGATCGACCCGCTGCGCCGCGAGGCCGAGTTGGACGGCGTACGGCTGGACCTCACGCGCCGCGAGTTCGACCTGCTCGCCTTCCTGGCCGGACGGCCCGGCGTCGTCGTACCGCGCAGGGAACTGCTCGCCGAGGTGTGGCAGCAGTCCTACGGTGACGACCAGACCATCGACGTCCATCTGTCGTGGCTGCGGCGGAAGCTGGGGGAGACGGCGGCGCGGCCGCGCTATCTGCACACCCTGCGGGGCGTCGGCGTGAAGCTGGAGCCACCGGGAGCGGAGTCGCTGCTGTGAGGTGGGCGCTGGTCAAGGTGTGTGTGGCGGTGACCACGATGGTCGTCGTCGCGTTCGCGGTCCCGCTGGGCCTGGTGATCAAGGAGATGGCGCGCGACCGGGCGTTCTCCAACGCCGAGCGGCAGGCGGCCGCCGTCGCGCCCGCGCTCTCCATCACCACCGACCGGGACCAGCTGGAGCGCGTCGTCGCCTCCGCCGGCTCGGACGACGGGATGGCCGTCCACATACCGGCGGCCGACGGCAAGGCGGCCGTCGACATCGGCCCGCAGCGGGCCGCCGGCAAGGACATCACCACGACCCGGAAGCTGGGCCGCGCCTCGACGACCGAGGTGCCCGGCGGCTCCACCCTGCTCCAGCCCACCGCGCTGAGCTCCGGCAAGATAGCCGTGGTCGAGGTGTACGTGCCGGAGTCCGAGGTCAGCAACGGCGTGGGTACGGCCTGGGCGGTCCTCGCCGCCGTCGGCGTCGCCCTCGTCATCGGCTCGGTCGCGGTCGCCGACCGGCTCGGCGTACGGATGGTGCAGCCCGCGCAGCGGCTGGTCGAGGGTGCGCACGAACTGGGGGAGGGGAAGCTGGGCTCACGGGTGCCCGAGGACGGGCCGATCGAACTGCGGCTGGCGGCGGTCGCGTTCAACTCGATGGCCGACCAGGTCGTCGAACTGCTCGCCAATGAGCGGGAGTTGGCCGCCGACCTCTCGCACCGGCTGCGGACACCGCTGACCGTGCTGCGGCTGAACGCGGCCTCCCTCGGCGACGGGCCCGCCGCCGAGCAGACCCGGGCCGCCGTCGCCCAGCTGGAGCGCGAGGTCGACACGATCATCCGCACGGCCCGGGAGGCCAAGCCGCAGACCGCCGCCAAGGGGGTCGGCGCCGGATGCGACGCCGCCGAGGTGGTCCGCGAGCGCATGGACTTCTGGTCGGCGCTCGCCGAGGACGAGGGCCGCAAGGTACGGGTCGCGGGCGTCGACCGTCCGGTGCGGATACCCGTGGCCCGGGCCGACCTGGCAGCCGCCCTCGACGCCCTCCTCGGCAACGTCTTCCGGCACACCCCGGAGGGCACGGCCTTCGCGGTCGACGTGCACAACGGTGAGGACGCGGTGATCGTCCTGGTGTCCGACGCGGGCCCCGGGATCCTGGACCCGGAGGCGGCGATGGCGCGCGGCCGCGGGTCGGGGAGCGACGGCTCGACGGGCCTCGGCCTGGACATCGTGCGACGGCTCGCGGAGGCGACGGGCGGGGACGTGCGGATCGGGTCGTCGGTGCTGGGCGGGACCGAGGTCCGGATATGGATCCAGCTGGACGGGCGGGCTCCGGTCCGACGGGGGCACCGAGGGGCGGCCGTACGGCGCCGCAGGCGCGGCACGGCCGTGCGCTGACCACTCGCGCGGCGAGGTACGGCGAGGCGCAGCGGAGCGGGGCGGTTGTGCGTCGGCGGTCGGCGGGACAGGGCCAAATTGGTCTCTACCTTTAACCGTCCCCGATCCCTTCCTTAAGCGCACCCTAAGATCCTCAAGTCCCGTCCGGATCAAGCGGTTTGTCCGATTCCGGATCGCTAGCGTGCTGCCGCACCCACCCCCGGAGCCCCCCACGCCCCAGGGGCACCCCGTGAACAGCGAAGGCAGGCACGCGATGAGCAGTACGCACCGACGCAAGGTCAGCGGCAGGAACAAGGCGATAGGTGGCGTGGTCGCCGCGGCCGTCGTGGGCGGCGGTGCCCTCCTGTTCACGGGGACGGCGCACGCGGCCGGGGTCGGCGCCGTGTACACCAAGACCAGTGACTGGTCGACGGGTTACACCGCGCAGTACGTCGTCACGAACGACAGCGGCCAGGCGAAGAGCGCCTGGACCCTTGAGTTCGACCTGCCGTCCGGAGCCAAGCTGAGCTCGCTGTGGAACGGCGAGTCGAGCGTGAGCGGGCAACACGTCACCGTGAAACCCCCGTCCTGGGACAAGGACGGCCTGGCGGCCGGTGAGTCCGTCACCGTCGGGTTCGTCGTGAACGGCAGCGCGAACCCGACGGGCTGTCTCATCGACAGCGCCAAGTGCTCCGCGGACGACGGCGCCACACCGGAGCCGAGCGGCCGCCCGACCCAATCGGCGACACCCACCTCGATACCCACCCCCACGGCCACCGCCTCGCAGAGCACGAGCCCGAGCCCGAGCCCCTCGGCGTCGGAGAGCAGCGGCACCGGCACCACCACCAGCGCCGGCTTCGCGCCGTACGTCGACACCTCCCTCTACCCCGCCTTCGACCTGCTCGCCTCGGCCACGGCCACCGGCGTGAAGGACTACAACCTGGCCTTCATCACGGACGGCGGGAGCTGCACGCCCAAGTGGGGCGGTGTGAGTGACCTGGGCAGCGACGGGGTGGCCGCCCAGATCGGCGACCTGCGGGCCAAGGGCGGCGACGTCCGCGTCTCCTTCGGCGGCGCCTCCGGCTCGGAACTGGCGACCACCTGCTCCTCGGCCGACGCCCTCGCCACGGCGTACGGCAAGGTCGTGGACGCGTACAAGCTCACCAAGGTCGACTTCGACATCGAGGGCGGCGCGCTGCCGAACACGGCCGCCAACACCCGCCGCGCGCAGGCCATCGCCAAGCTGCAGCAGCAACACCCGTCCCTGGACGTCTCGTTCACCCTCCCGGTGATGCCCGAGGGCCTCACCCAGGACGGCGTGAACCTCCTGTCCAACGCCAAGTCGAACGGCGTGAGGACCAACACCGTCAACATCATGGCGATGGACTACGGCCCCGCGTACAGCGGTGACATGGGCACCTACGCCGAGCAGGCGGCCACCGCGACGCAGGCCCAGGTCAAGAGCGTGTTCGGGCTCTCCGACAGCGCGGCCTGGAAGGCGGTCGCGCTCACCCCGATGATCGGCGTCAACGACGTGTCGGCGGAGATCTTCAAGGTCGACGACGCCACCCAGCTCGTGAGCTTCGCCAAGTCGAAGGGCCTCGGCTGGCTGTCGATGTGGTCGGCGGCCCGCGACAAGCAGTGCGCGGGCGGTGCGAAGCCCTCCGCGGACGCCACGTGCAGCTCGATCGTCCAGGACGCGAACGCCTTCACGAAGGCCTTCGGCGCCTACAAGTAAGCCAGGCGCCTCACCACGGGGGAACGCGCCCCGGCCGGGACTCCCCCCACTCGGCCGGGGCGCCGTTCGTACGGTTCGAGCAGAGGTACGCAAACGGGTGGAGCGGGCCCGGCCGTGCGGAGATAGTGGCTCTGCCCACAACCATCAAGGGGGATGTCATGGTTCATGAAGTCGTAGCCGAAGAGGTCGGGATAGAGGTCGCGGCAGAGGGCGGAGCGCGGCCGGAGGGCGCTCCGCCCATGACCGCATATCTCGCTCGCCCGGCGGGGGACGGCGCGTACCCGGCCGTGCTGGTCGGGGCCGAGTTGTGGGGGCTGACCGAGGACGTCCGGCAGATCGTCCGGCAGGTCGCGGCGCTCGGATACGTGGCGATCGTCCCGGACGTCTACCACCGGTTCGGTGCGGGGACCGCCGCGGGGCTCGCCGAGAGCGATGAGAACCGCACGCGCGCCTTCGAGCTGGTCGGGCGGCTGACGCGGGACGAGGTCGAGGCAGACCTGCGGGCCTGTGCCGCGTATGTGCGGGAGCACGCGGGGGCGAGCGGGAGGACCGGGGCGCTGGGCTTCAGCCTCGGCGGGCACATCACGTACTTCGCGGCGAGTCGGCTCGACCTCGAAGCGGTGGCGATCTACTACCCCGGCTGGCTGCCCGTCGCGGGCACCGCGCTGAGCCGACCGCGGCCGCTGCTGGAGGAGACCGGCCGGATCGCCGAGCGCGATGTGCGCGTGCTCATGTTCTTCGCCGAACTCGACCACGTCATCGACGCCGAGCAGCGCGAGCAGATCGAGGAGGCGCTCACGGCGGACGGGGTACGGCACGAACTCGTCGTCTACCCGGGCGCCCGGCACGCCTTCTTCGTCCCCGGACGCGAGCCCTACGACAAGGCCGCCGCCGACGACTCCTGGGCACGCGTGCGCCAGCTGTTCGCCGCCGAACTCGGCAGCCGGTAGCCAGAAGCCGGTCGTCAGCCACGTCGGGACACGTCGGGACACGTCGCCACGGCAGTGGGGCGCGGCACCCCCCTCAGGTGCCGCGCCCCGTCCCCGCCCCCCGTTCCCCCGGGATGGTGGACTCAGTCGGCGGTCGGCAGCGCCGGAAGGGAACCCGTGCGGGCGGCCCCGCCGTACCAGCGGGCGCTCGACTTCGGGGTGCGGGCCAGGGTCGCGTAGTCGACGTACACCGCGCCGAAGCGCTTCTCGTAGCCGTACGCCCACTCGAAGTTGTCCATGAGGGACCACAGGTAGTAGCCGCGGACGTCGGCGCCGTCGGTGATGGCCCGGCGGATCGCCGAGAGGTGGCCGTGCAGGTAGGCGATGCGCTCGGGGTCGTGGACGTTGCCCTCCGGGTCGGGCTTGTCGTCGTAGGCGGCGCCGTTCTCGGTGATGTAGAGCGGCAGGCCCGGAGCCTCCCGCGAGTAGCGCATGATCAGGTCGTGCAGGCCCGTCGGGTCGATGGTCCAGCCCATCTCGGTGCGCTCGCCCGGGGTCTGGTGGAAGGCGACGTCCTCCGCGCCCGGCCAGGGGGAGTGGTCGGAGGCGCCGTGGCCGTCCGCGCGCGGGCCGGAGGCGGCGTTCTCGGCGGCCGAAACCAGCGTGGGCGTGTAGTAATTGAGGCCCAGCGCGTCCAACGGCTGGTTGATCAGGGTGAGATCGCCGTCGAGGACGTACGACCAGTCGGTGAGCGACGCCGTCGCCGCGAGCAGCGTCTCAGGGTACGCGCCGTGCAGCATCGGACCGTGGAAGACACCGTTGGCCAGGTCGTCGATGCGCTGTGCGGCCGACAGGTCCGCCGGGTCCTGCGAAAGTGGCCTGACCACTGATGAGTTGAGGCTCACCGCGATCGTGTTGCGGGCCGGCATCGCGCTCCGCAGCGCCGAAGTGCCCAGGCCGTGCGCCAGGTTCAGGTGGTGCGCGGCCCGCAGCGACGCCACCGGGTCCGTACGGCCAGGAGCGTGCACCCCCGAGCCGTAGCCCAGGAAGGCGCTGCACCAGGGCTCGTTGAGGGTGATCCACTGCTCGACCCGGTCGCCCAGTGCCTCGCCCACGATCTGCGCGTACTCGGCGAAGCGCAGCGCGGTGTCCCGCTCGGGCCAGCCGCCTGCGTCCTCCAGCTCCTGGGGAAGGTCCCAGTGGTAGAGGGTGATCGCCGGCTTGATGCCATGGGCGAGGAGCTCGTCGACCAGCCGGCGGTAGAAGTCCAGGCCGCGCTGGACGGCGGGACCGCGGCCGGTCGGCTGCACCCTCGACCAGGAGACCGAGAAGCGGTACGCCGTCAGGCCGAGCTCCGCCATCAGCGCCACGTCGTCGCGGTAGCGGTGGTAGTGGTCGACAGCGATGTCACCGTGCTCGCCGCCCGCGGTCTTGCCCGGCGTATGGCTGAAGGTGTCCCAGATCGAGGGGGTGCGGCCGTCCTCCCGCACCGCCCCCTCGATCTGGTACGCGGAGGTCGCGGCGCCCCAGAGGAAGGCGGAAGGAAAGGTCACAGGCGTGGTGGGGGTTACGGGATCAGGCATGGAAGCGCTCCCATGAGGGGTCGTGGAGACCGACGATTGGAGGGGGGAAGGGAGGGGAGGGAGGGGCCGAGGCGGCGGTGACCCGGCCCCGTCGGGCGAGGGCGCGGGCGATCAGCCCTTGATCGCGCCCTGCATGATCCCGCCCACGATCTGCTTGCCGAACAGGAGGAAGGCGATGAGCAGCGGCAGCGTGCCGAGCAACGCGCCGGCCATGATCACCGCCTGGTCGGGCACATAGCCGGTGCCGAGCGAGTTGAGGGCGACCTGCACGGTGGGGTTCTGCTGGTTGAGCGCGATGATCGGCCACAGGAAGTCGTTCCAGGCCATCACGAACGTCAGCAGTCCCAGCACCGCCATCGCCGGCCGTGCCGCCGGGAAGACGACATGCCACACGACGCGCAGACTGCTCGCGCCGTCCACCCGCGCCGCCTCGATCAGCTCGGTGGGCAGCGCCTGGACCAGGTACTGCCGCATGAAGAACGTGCCGAAGGCGCTCACCAGGGTCGGCAGGATGACCGTCTGCAACTGGTTGGACCAGCCCAGATCGCTCATCCACAGATACAGCGGTACGACGGCCAGCTGCGGCGGGATCATCATCGTCCCGATGGTCAGCAGCAGCAGGGTGCTGGAGAACTTGAACCGCAGCTTGGCGAAGGCGAACCCGGCGAGCGTGGAGAACAGGACCGTACCGACGGTGATGGTGCTCGCGACGAGCGTGCTGTTGACCATCGCGGTGCCGAGGCCGCCCTGCTCCCACGCGGCCTGCAGGTTCTTGAACAGGTTCCCGCCGAGCCACAGCGGCGGCGGCGTCTGGGCGAGCCGCTGGTCGGTCCGCGAGGCCGCGATCACGGTCCACAGCAGCGGCGCCAGCGAGACGACGGCGAAGACGGACAGGGCGACATAGGTGAGCGGACCCGCGTGCAACTGCTTGCCCGCGCCGAGCACCCGGCGGCGTCCGGGGGTGCCCCGGTCACCCTTACCCTTCGCCTTCCCTTCCGACTGAGGGAGCGTCAGTTCACTTGTGGTCATTGGGATTTCCTCAGCCGTCGGGTGATCAGCAGGTTGATCGCGGCGACGATCAGCAGGATCAGGAACATCGTCCAAGCGATCGCGGACGCCTTGCCGAGGTTGCCGATGGTCCAGCCCTGGTCGTACATGTACAGACCCAGCGTCTGGTACTGGTGCTCGGAGCCGCCCTTGGATCCGCCGAACAGGAGCGGCTCGCCGAACAGCTGTGTCGCACCGATCGTGGAGACGACCACCGTGAACAGGATCGTCGGCCGCAGCATCGGGATCGTGACATGGCGGAACTGCTGCCAGCGGCCCGCGCCGTCCAGCGCGGCCGATTCGTACAGATCGGCGGGGATCGCCTGCATCGCCGCGAGGTAGATCAGCGCGTTGTAGCCGGTCCACCGCCAGATCACGATCGAGGAGACGGCGAACTGCCCGCCCCAGTCGGACTCGCGCCAGTTGACCGGATCGACCCCGACGAAGTGCAGCAGCCAGTTGATCATGCCGCCGTCCCAGGAGTACAGCAGCACGAACACCAGGGTCGCCGCCGCCACCGAGGTGGCGTACGGGGTGAGCATCACGACCCGCCACACGATCGAGCCGCGCAGCTTGTAGTTGAGCAGGTGGGCGATCCCGATCGCCATGATCAGCTGCGGCACGGTCGAGATCACGCCGATGGTGAAGGTGTTCTTCAGCGCGTTCCAGAAGAAGTCCGAGGACAGCAGGTTCTTGTAGTTGTCCAGGCCGGCCCAGGTCTGGTGGTCAAGACCGGAGAGCTGCACGTTGTGCAGCGAGTACCAGGCCGTGTACAGCAGCGGGATGAGCCCGAAGGCGCCGAAGAAGATGAAGAACGGGGCGATGAACGCGTACGGCGACGCCTTCATGTCCCAGCGGTACAGCCGGCTGCGCCAGGAGTCGGGGCCAGAGGGCGGTGGTGTACCGCGACCGTGAGCGCGGCGCGCCGCGCGCGGCG
>NZ_JBEXDZ010000101.1:0-33948 GCF_040606085.1 Streptomyces sp. NPDC005485
GCCGGGTACGGCTGGGAGGCCGGCACCCACACCCTGCGCGAGCGCGCTGCCGCCTACGGCCGCCCGATCAGCACCCCGCCGCAGCGCGAGGAGCGACCCGGCGGACTGATCTTGGCGATCCACCGGTAGAGCGCCCTCCGGTTCCCTAATACTCCAGCAGCACTTTGACGTTTTCCCTGTTCAGGGCGGTTTGGGAGAGTGTAGTGGGCTGTTGGTCGGCCCGTGTTCTCTTTCCCGGGCGGCCCCTCGATGGTGTGCAGCCGCCGCTGATAGTGGCAGCAGTCCGGGCAGCCTCCCGGTGTGATCGACGAGCGTGCAGTTGAGATCTGGAACGACGAACTCGAGGAACTGTTCCTGCGTACCGGCCACTGCTTCAGGCGCGTCGAGCCGCGCCGCCGGATGCGTGACTACATCCGTGGACTACTGGGCCCGGTCGGCCGCAAGAACGGCTGGCAGCTGGCCGAATACGCCGGACACCGCACTCCCGACCGCCTCCAGCGGCTCCTCAACGGCGCCCGCTGGAACGCCGACGAGCTCCGCGGCGACCTCCAGCACTACGTAGCCGAACGGCTCGGCGAGCCCGACGGCGTCCTCATCCTCGACGACACCGGATTCCTCAAGAAGGGCACCACCTCGGCCGGAGTGCAGCGCCAGTACTCCGGCACCGCCGGCCGCACCGAGAACTGTCAGATCGGCGTGTTCGCCGCCTACGCCACCACAGGTGGACGCGCCCTGGTGGACCGGGAGTTGTATCTGCCCAAGTCCTGGACCGACGACCGCGACCGCTGCCGCGCCGCCCACATCCCTGACGAGCGGGCCTTCGCCACCAAGCCCGACCTGGCCAAGGCCATGGTGCTGCGGGCGATCGCCTCGCCGCTGCCGATCGCCTGGGTGACCGCAGACGCCGCCTACGGTCAGGAGTGGCGGCTGCGCCGCATGCTGGAGGAGACCGGCCTGGGATATGTGCTCGCGGTCCCCAAGTCCCAGCAGGTGCCGCACTTCGGACGCATCGATCACCTCTTCTCCCAGGCTCCTGACGAAGCCTGGGAGCGACGCTCGTGCGGTGACGGCGCGAAGGGCCCGCGCGTCTACCACTGGGCCGCCCTGCAGGTCACATCCATTGAGGACTTCGACGGAGAGATGCCCACCCACCAGCGGTGGGCACTGGCACGCCGCAGCATCAGCAAGCCCGAGGAGATCGCCTACTACCTCGGCTACGCGCCGCTCGGCACGACGGTCGAGCACCTGGTCCGCGTCGCCGGGATGCGCTGGGCCATTGAGGAAGCCTTCCAGGCCGCGAAGAACGAGTGCGGCCTCGACCAGTACGAAGTCCGCCGCTACACCGGCTGTATGCGGCACATCACCCTGGCCATGCCGGCGCACGCGTTCCTGGCCGTCATGGCCGCCGATGCCGCAGTAAAAGGGGCAGCAGAAACGGTTCCTGCCTCGCGCCCCTCACCGTGGCAGAAGTTCGGCGGCTCCTGGCAACTGTCCACTCACCCATCGCCGTTCACCAACACCTCACCAGCCAACGCGCACTGAGATGGTCACACTGGCGCAGACGACGCCAAGCCGTCGCCCGCCGCTGCCACTATCAGCGGCGGCTGCACACCATCGAGGGGCCGCCCGGGAAAGAGAACACGAGCCGACCAACAGCCCACTACACTCTCCCAAACCGCCCCTGAACAGGGAAAACGTCAAAGTGCTGCTGGAGTAGTAGGACTCCAGCCGTAGTTCGCGATCATGGCGAGTCGCTGCTTATGGCCCGTAGACGAGATCCACGCCGCCACCGGCCTCAATCAGCCAGGACAGTGAACCGCTGCCGAAGGGCCAGCCAGTGGTGGCCACCTGCACCCAGCCGCTCGACTCGTCGGTTCCTGCGTGCCACCACCAGCTGCGATCGTCTCCCATTCCTTCCTCGGTCGGGTCGAAGTAGTACAACCATCCCGAGAGGGTCCACGGTCCCTGGTCGGCGGCAGCTCTCTCCTCTGGCGTCATCGCGCGCCATTGACGCAGCCACGCCTCCATGTCGAAGGGCTCGCCATCCTCCGGTTCCGGGGTCTCGGGCGCGCACCGCTGGATGAACCAGGCTGGCAGCAGCTGCGGCCAAAGCTCTTCTGCTGGCCAGTCACCCATCTGGGAGACGACGCACGTCAGTACCGCGCGCGCGTTGTCGATGACTTGGGCCGGGTCCTCGGCAGTGAACCGGAGGCGCACGAGAAACGGCCGGGGCTCGTCGTCATCCTCGGCGCTCGGTCCAGGTCGAAGGCGCCGCAGCTCGCCTGTCATGATTTCCACGGTGAGGAAGTATGCACCGGCACCGACCTCGCGACATCTCGATATCGCCACCCGCTCAGGGGACACGAACCTCTATGACTCGCCTCGGTGATCTCGCCACCGGTCTGCGCGGACTGCGGGAAGGATCTGCGAACACCCCACCCGGCACCGCCCCGCCTGCCCGCGCGGCCGACTCCACCCGCCCCCACCGTCGCTGCGCCCGCACCAACTCCTTGCCCAGCGTGCTCACGTCGACGGGCTCCAGCGGGTGCCCCTCACCCACCGCAACAAGCCACCGCCCGTGGCGGGCGAGCAGCCGCTGCCAGGGTGGCCGGTACACCAGCGCACGCCCACCGGCGGCGCCGCGCCGGGCCGCACACAGTCGGCACCCGGACACCACCGGACCCCACTCCAGCGCCCCGGCCCGCCACCGCGCCCACCCCCGCCCCTTTCCGCCACCGCCGGAGGCGCGGCCGGCCGGGCAGCCGGATCCGGCCGACCACGACGGCAGTGCCCGTGCCAGATGCGCCACCGGGGTGCGGCACCACCGGGCCAGCTGCGCCCGCGCGAGGGGTCGAGCAACACCTCGCCGTCGGGGCATTCCTCGTGGCGGGGGACGGGGCTCGCCCACCGCCACCAGGGGGTCAGATCGGCGGCCTGCAGCCCGTAGGCGCGGCTACCGGGTTCAGGAACGACCACGTCGTCTCACCCGTGATGGGCGCCACCCGCACCACCGCAGTCACGCCGATGCCCTTCCGCCCGCGATCCGTCCTGGAACTGCGGTCGAGAGGCGACACCGCGGGCCGCGCCCTGTCCGATGCCAACGAGCCGTGGTGCTTCCCGGTACCGGGCACTCCGGAGCACGCAGAAGGATCACTATCACTGCTCTACTGGACCGCCTGGGGTCTGCTCCCCGTGGGACGGCCGCAGGGGGTTCATGGCGTTGTGGTGCCTGGCCCGTTCGCTCGCCGCAGGTCGGACAGGTTGACCCGTTTCAGAACCGGTCGAAGCACGGCACGCTCCTTGTGGCGGTCCTGCCATCGTCTCTCGAGGTTTTTGTCCTCCAGCTCTATGTAGCTGACTCCGGCACCGGAGTCGGGCAGGATCTGGAAGGCGTCTACGCCACCGTTATCGGTGATGAAATCCTCCGCCAACTCGAGGAATGTCGGGGCCGCGTGGTCGATGTGCAGCTCGGTCGCGGACGGGATCGGCGTTCCTGTGACGGAGCAGACCAGTGGCTGTCCGGAGCGGAGTGCCGCATTCCGTGCGATGGCCACCTGATCGGCAACCGCGTGCCGTAGGGCGGCAAGCACCTGGGTGCGCTGGCTGAACGGCGTCAGGCAGGCGTTCCACGAGAAGTCGGCCACTTCGCCGTCGAGCCGCACGAGGCCGATCCCAACACTTCTGCGACCGTGGTCGGTGTGGGCGATGACGCGGAAGTGGGCCACGCCGGCCCCGCGCTTGAGGTCGTATTCGGGGTGGCGTTCGAGGAGGCCGCGGCAGAAGGCATCGTCGTCGGGGTCGCTGACGTCACCACCTATGCCGTATCGCTGGACGATGCCGCGACAGACGTTCCGGACGGCTTCCTTGGTGGGGTAGCGGGTGGCACCGATGGTGATGCCTCTGGGCACGGGTATCTCCGTTCGACGCAGGTAACCGGGCATGCGTATGGCGAGGCCGTAGACACCGTACTTTCCGGTCACCTCTTCGAAACTCCAAACCTCTGTTCCCAGCACTCTGACAAAGTGTCAGTGCGTCCTGCCATGCTGCTCGCCAGCCCAAAGCCGGTCTGGCCGAGGCCGGCTGGCAGACGGAGCGAATAGCAGGCTTGCGGAAAGGGACGACGGGGTGGCAGTGAGGGCGACCGAGGAACAGGCGGCAGCACGAGACAGCTTCGCTGCCGGCCATGATCTCGCCTTGGTGGCAGGTGCCGGTACGGGAAAGACATCGACCCTGGTGATGATGGGTGCTGCAACCCCCCGCCGCGGCATGTACATCGCGTTCAACAGGCCCATCGCGCAGGAGGCCAAGGCCCGCTTCGGCAGCAACGTGCACTGCAGCACCTCCCACGGACTGGCCTACCGCGCGCTCGGGAGCCGCTTCAAGGCCCGTTTGGACGCCTCCCAGCACATGCCCCTGTGGCGCACCGCGCAGCTCCTCGGCATTGACCGCGACCTCGCCGTCGGCGGTCGCCGGCTCAAGGTGACGACGCTGGCTCACCTGGTGATGGAGATGGTCAAGCACTTCTGCTACTCCACCGAGGAACAGGTCGCAGCGCGTCATCTGGGCAGCGTCAACGGCCTCGACGACCACGGCCAGCAGTACCTTGCGCGCGTCCTGCTGCCCCGAGCCCGGTGGGCATGGGACGACATCTGCTCACAGAACGGCACGCTGCCGTTCAAGCACGACCACTACCTCAAGATGTGGGCGCTCACCCGGCCCCGGCTGCGCGCCGACTACATCCTGCTGGACGAGGCACAGGACACGAACCCGGTCCTCGAAGAGATCTTCCTCGCACAGGACGTCCAGCGCGTCTGCGTCGGCGACCCCTCCCAGCAGATCTACGAATGGCGTCACGCCAAGGACATCATCAGCGGGTTCCCCGGCGCGCAGATGGAGCTCACCCAGTCCTTCCGGTTCGGGCCGGCCATCGCGGAGGTGGCCAACCACTGGCTCCGCGCGGCCACTTCGACAATGCAGCTCACCGGTCACGCCGCCGAACCGTCCAAGCTGACGGAGGTGGAGGTCCCCGACGCGGTGTTGTGCCGGGGCAACGCCGACGCCCTCGCCGAGGTCCTGCGCTTCCTGGACCAGGGCGTGCCCGTCGCCCTGGTCGGCGGCGGGAAACCCCTGCTGAACATCGCGAAGGCAGCGATCGACCTGCAGGCCGGCCACCGCACTTCACACCACGACCTCGCGCTCTTCTCCTCTTGGGGCGAGGTGCAGGAGTACGCAGAACAGGACTCCGCCGCCGCCGACCTCAAAGCCATCGTGGACCTTGTGGACACCTACGGCCCCCAGCAGATCATCCGCACAGTCCAACGGATGAGCGACGAAGCACAGGCACGCGTCGTCGTGTCCACGGTGCACAAGGCCAAGGGCCGGGAGTGGAACCGGGTACGGATCGGAGCAGGCTTCACTCCGCCCGATGACGACTCCCCTCGCAACGTGCACCCAGCCGCCGCCCGACTCATCTACGTCGCCGTCACCCGAGCCCGCACCCAGCTCGACATCACCGGCATCAAACGGCTCCAGACCCCCGCCACCGCTGCGACAGCAGACGCCACACCCGAAGGCATCGCGCTGGCCCGGCTGCCGCTGACCGGACAGCTGAAGTACCCACGCTCCCCGATGTCCACGTTCCTGGCCCGACACCTTCCCCACCCCGAACGCGTCATCGCCTCCTACCTCCAGCACATCCGCGGTCTGCCGCACCCCGTCCAGCCGCTGAACGAACGCCGCCCCGACTACGCCGCACTCGGCCACACCATCGACTACCGGCTGCGCCTGAGCCTCGGCTCAGAACCAGGGCCTGCAGCGATCGCCGGCGTCGAACTGATCGGCAGCGACCTTCCCATTGACGGAGCACCTGCCCCCGCAGTGCGCGCCAACCTTCACACGATCGGAACCAGCGTCCTGGGCCGCCTCCACGCGCACCTGACAGACGATTCCCGACGACTTGACGACGACGAACTGACCAGGCTGTGCTTCGTCACAGGCTTCTTCGAAGGCGTCTACCGAAACGGCTCCTTCCCCCGCAAGCGCAACCTCCTCGCTCAGGTCGACGAGCACACCACCGTCAAGGGCGTGACCAGTGCCGTGCCGAGCTACGTCCTCGACGACATCGACGAGCAGATGAAGCTCGCAGAACAGCCTTTCACCCCCCTGCGGAGCCTGCCGGCCCAGCAGCGCGTATGCGGACCGATCTTCGCAGGAAGCGCCGACGTGAAGGCCGACGCAGACTTCATTACCGACGGTTTCCTCATCGACTGCAAAGCCCTCACCCGGCCCCACCGCATCGGACGGGAAGAGGTACAGCAGTTGGCCGGGTACCTGCTCCTCGACTACGACGACCGCTACGACATCCGCGAGGTCGGCCTCTACCTCGCCCGCCAAGGTGCCCTGATCCGCTGGACGGTCCCGGACTTCCTCACGATGCTCGGTGCCCGTATCCCGCTTCCGCGGTTGCGTGCGGCACTGCGCGCCCACCTGCGGGGCGGGCACGCCGTGCAGCAGGCCTAGTTCCAGGGGCGGCATACGTCTAAGCGGATGTCGCTGAGTGGTTCGCGCCGTCTGGGCTCGGAGTCGGCAGCCCTCCTGGTGGCGGTTCCGGTGGTGGCTGCGGAACGGCCGTGGAGGCTGTGACCTGACGCTGAGGTTGAAAGGGTGGGGTGACAGCGGGCGTTGGCGGTGCTACATCCTCGTCATGAGGTACGCGGATGGCGGCGGCCTGACCGCTGCGGGGCGGGCGAAGCGTGAAGCAGTGCGTTTCGAGGCCGCGGAGATGTTCGAGCGAGGCGTCCGGCCGCCTGAGGCGGCCCGGAGGTTACGGGTGTCGCGAAAGTCGGCGTACGCCTGGCATGCCACCTGGCGCGAGGGCGGCAGCGCGGCTCTGGCCTCCAAGGGGCCCGGCGGCTTCCCGTGTCAGCTCAGCGATGCCCAGGCGGAACGACTGCAGGCCGAGTTGGAGGCGGGGCCGGCGGCGTACGGCTGGACGGAGGACCAGCGGTGGACCCTGGCGAGGGTCGCGGAGCTGATCCATAGCCTGTTCGGCTACCGGTACACACCGCGTGGGGTGTCGTATCTGCTGCACCGGCTGGGCTGGTCACCGCAGGTTCCCGCTGACAGGGCCGTCGAGCGCGATGAGCAGGCGGTGGCCAGGTGGCGGACGGAGCAGTGGTCACGGGTAAGAGGATGGCCCAGTTCCTGGGCGCGTGGATCGTCTTCGAGGACGAAGCCGGGCAGGACCTGAAGCCCGGCAAGGGCCGCACTTGGTCAAGGCGGGGCATGACGCCGCTGGTCAAAGTGGTGGGCAAGGGTTCGGGCCGGGTCCTGATGGCCGGGATGATCTGCGTCCGGCCAGGCCACGAGACCCGTCTGATCTACCGGACCCAGACGTACCGGGGTCGTACCGGCGAGAAGAAGGGCTTCCGGGCCCGCGAGTTCGCGGGCCTGTTGACCTCGGCTCGTCGGCAGCTCGGCGATGTCCCGCTGATCGTGGTGTGGGACAACGCCAGCACCCGTCACGCCAAGCCCTTGCGGGCGTTCTGCGAGCGCAACAGCAACTGGCTGACCATCGTCAAGCTCCCGCCCTACGCGCCCGACCTCAACCCCGTCGAAGGGGTCTGGGCCCACGTGAAGAAGTCCCTGGCCAACCTCGCTCGCGCGATCGAAGACCTCACCCCGCTCGTGAAGAACCGCTTACGCGCCATCCAACGCCGACCCGAATTACTCGACGGCTTCATCACCGGGACCGGACTGACACTGGAGCCCCCGTAACCCCGTCACCCCACCCTTTCAACCTCAGCGGCAACGTCAGCGGACGACGGCTGCGGCGGGTGGATCGTCGGGGTCGTCGTCGGCGGAGCCGAGGACGTGGCCCAACGTGTCGATGGCTTGACGTTGGAGACGGAGTCGGACGTGGGCGTAGACGCCGGCGGTGACGCCGATGTGGGCGTGGCCGAGGAGTTCCTTGATGACGACGAGGTCGACGCCCTGTTCCAGGAGCAAGGTGGCGGTCGAGTGGCGGAGGTCGTGGAAGCGGATCGTCCTGAGTCCGGCGTTGTGGAGGAGGCGACGGAAGCGGCGGGTGAGGTTGCCGGGGTCGAGCGGCCTGCCTTTCGGGGTGGTGAAGACGAGTCCGTTGTCGGTCCAGCCCGTTCCGGCTTCCTGTCGTTCTTCCTGCTGCTGTTCCTGGTGGATCTTGAGGGAGCTGATGCATTCGGTGGGGAGGGCGATGCGGCGTTCGGAGGCGAGGGTCTTGGTGTTCAGGACGGTCAGGCCCTGGCTGCGGGTGCGCTGGAGGGAGCGGTGGATGGTGGCGGTGCCGCCGTCGAGGTCGAGGTCTTCCCAGTGGAGGCCGAGGAGTTCGCCTTTGCGGAGTCCGGTGTGCAGGGCGAGTTCGTACAGGGCATGAAGCCGGTCGTCGCAGGCTGACTGGAGGAACTGCCGGGCTTCGGCGGCGGTGAGCGGCTGGAAGCGCCTGGGGCGGGGCGTGGTCGTCTTGACGTTCCGGGCGACGTTGCGCGGCAGTTCGTCCTCGCGGACGGCGTGTTCCAGGGCGGACTTGAGGACCGCGTGGACGTACCTCACGGTCAGCGGCGACAGCCGCTTCTCACAGCACTGGCCGATGGCGCAGCAGGACCGCCGAACAGCGTCTCTTCCCTGGGCACAGCACTGGCAGGTGGTGCGGAGTCCGTCGAGGAAGGTGCGGACGTCGCGGGTGGTGAGTCGGGCGAGCTTCTTCGCGCCGAGCCCGGGGTTGAGGTGGAGGCGGATGGCGGCGCCGTAGCGGGTGTGGGTGTTCTCCCGCAGGTGGTGAACGGCGACGCCGTCCAGCCAGTACGCGAGGTAGGCGCTCATGGTGCTGTCGGCCGTCGCGAGAGGGAGGCCGCGGTTGCTGGCGGCGGTCTTCTCGGTGAGTTTGGTCAGCGCGTCTTTGCGGGTGGTGCCGTAGACGCGGACGCGCTTACGGGTGTTGCCGGGGGCCAGCACGTATCCGGCTGCTTCCCATCGTCCGTCCTTGCGCTGGTAGACGGTCCCGTCGCCGTTCGCACGGGTGCGGGAGCGGCGGGTCGAAGCGGGGCGGGCAGTGGTCATCAGGCGGCTTCCTGTTCCAGGCGAGTGCGGATGAAGTCGGTGAGCGCGTGGGCGGGGATGCGGCGGGCGCGGCCGAGGGTGATCGAGGCGAGCTGGCCGGAGCGCAGCAGGTCGTAGACGGCGGAGCGGCCGAGCTGGAGGTGGGCCATGACCTGGGGGACCGTGAGCAGATCCAGCGCCGGTGCCGCCTCCGTGTGGGGGACGGTGAGCGGAGGCGTGGACATCAGTTGCCCCCTTCGGCCGTGAACTGCCGTTCCAGTTCCCTGCGGTGCCAAACCGCAGCGGCGAGGAGCGCGGCGCCGGGGCTGTAGCCTGAGCCGAGGTAGTCCCAGTGGCCGATGACGAGCGTGGTCGTCGGGTCGGGCTCCGGCAGGCCGGCGTGGGCGCGGGCCTGTTCGGTGCGCCAGGCGCGGCGGGGGTCACGCAGCGCGCCCAGGGTGGTGGAGTAGTTACGGGACTTGGTGGAGAAGTGGTCCCGGAAGCCGAGCATGTGCGCCCACTTCCAGAGCTTGAGGTGGGCGAACTTGGGCAGTTTGCCCAGCTCCCAGCAGGTGCGGATCATCTGCCGCACGTGCCGGGCGACGGCGAGCCGGGTCAGCGGCCGGGCCTGCCCGGTGCCGTCACAGGCGGTGCACGGGAGCGAGGTGCCGTGGGGCAGGAGGGTGGCGCCGCGCCCCTGGCAGGGGCGGCAGAACAGGGAGCGGTCGAGGGCGCCGGAGGCGTCGGCGGACTTGGTGGCGTGCTTGGCCACGTAGGCGGCCACGGCCTGGTCGGTGAAATCTGCGTCGGTGCCGAAGGCGCCGATCTCGCGTACGTCGAGCTGTTCGCCCCAGGCGAGTTCGCGTTCCCCGACCGCGTCCGACTCAACCGTCACGCGGACCCGTGAGGCGTCGGCGAGCACGGCGCCGGTGGCGTACCGGGGTGGGGGCTGGCTGGTGCCGTCCGGGCCGTCGAGCCGGATGACGGCGTGGAAGTGGACCAGGCCACGCTGTTGGTACTCGGCGACCTTGGCGAAGGAGATCCGCAGGGTCGCGTGGGCGGCTTTCTGGGTCATGCCGAGGCCGACGGCGAGCTCGCGGCGCAGGTAGGTGGCGAAGCGGGCCCACAAGGCTCCGGCGTGGGCGTTGAAGAGGACCGCGCCCGCGTAGTCGTACGTCTTCGGGTTCAGTGGCGTCCCGATCAGGGCGTCCGTGGGTTCGTGGAGTTTGCGGCAGCGGCAGGGGCGGATGTCGCCGCCGGGGGTGGTGAGGCGGTTGTGGACGGGGCCGAAGGACGGCGGGGTGAGGGTGGCGAAGACGCGGGAGTGGGTGCGGACGGTGTCGGGCACGGTCTTGCCGCCGGACAGCCGGCGCGGATGAGGTGGTAGGTGTCGGCGGCGTAGAGGCGGGAGCAGGCCGGGCAGCGGGAGGCGCGGCGGTTGCCGCACGCGGTGAGCAGGCACATCTACCTGCGTGCGTTCGTCCGGCTTACGGAGCTTGCCGTGTACGGGGCAGAGGCGCGCGCCCTGATCGTGAAGGCGCTCGACGCCCTGGGCTGAGGGGTGCGGCGATCCGCCGCACCCCCGGACATGACGAAAGCCATGCTCTCAACCGCTGGCGCGGACCCCGCGCGTGAACGGCTCGAAGGCGTGGCTGAAGTGCCACGTGTCCTGGGCGATGCCGGAGCAGGAGTTGGCGCCTGCGGTGCCCACGCAGCCGCCGTTGTCGCGCTGGAGGGCCCAGAAGGAGAGCGTGTTGATCCCCTTGGCGACAGCCCAGTTCTCCACCGTGACGGCGTCCTGCGTGGTGAAGGTCTCCTGCGGGCCGTAGTCGTCGATGCCGGGCATCTCGGTGACGCCGATCATGTGCCAGAGCTTCGCCGAGCTCTTCCTCGGGTAGAGGGTCGCCAGTTGGTCGTGCAGACCGGCGGCGGCGGTCTCGGTGTCGGCCGCCATGTCATGGGTGGCGCCGTCCCAGTAGTCGAACGTCATGATGTTGACGACGTCCACGCGCGCGCCGTTGTCGACGGCGTTCTGCAGCAGGGCCACGCCGCCCGGCGCGAGGCCGGTGTTGGTGGTCGGCAGGGTGTAGGAGAACTGCACGCTGCGACCGGTGTGTTGGGCCCAGCGCTGGACCTTGGCGATGGCCTTGTTGCGGCGGTCGATCCCGGCGGTGTTGTTGATGGAGTCGGCCTCGATGTCGAGGTCGATGCGGGAGACGCCGTACGTCGTGACGAGACTCTTGTAGACCTTGGCGATGGAGTCGACGCTGGTGCAGCTGTCGGCCAGTTCGGTGCCGGTGGTGTCGGCGCTGTAGCCGCCGAAGGACGGGATGACGTTGCCGCCGCGCGCCTGCATCGTGGCGATGTCCTTGCCGAAGGTGGCCTTGCCGATCGGCTGGGTGGTCAGGCCGTTCCAGTACGCGGCGCAGGAGCCCGCCGCGTCCGTTTGGAGGAAAGCCATGGTCAGGTACTTGTTGCCCGACTCGGCGGCGAGTGCGGCCGGGCTCTCGCCGGTCCACGCCTCGAAGTAGGGCGCCGTCACGTGTGTGGGCATGGGCTTCGCGCCGTACGAGGGCGCCGGTTGCGCGGCGAACGCGCCGCCTCCCCCGAGGGTGACAAGCCCGGCCGACAGGGCGGTTACGGCCATGCAGGACAGCAACGTGCGAAGAGGAACAGGTCGTCTCATTGACGCTCCCATGAGAAAAAGTGCAGGCGGAGACAGCGGGTACACATGCGGGACTTCCGCCCGGCCGGCAGACGCGGGAGAACTCCCCCTCGACCAGGGGCGAACAGTCCCCATCGTTGGACTAGACCAATTATCTGTCAAGGTTCTTTACGGTTAACTGACCTGAGTCGGCCCGGGAGGTGGGCGATGAGCGATGGGAGGGTGACGGCTTGCGAGCCGGTGCGCGTGGCGAGTGATCGGGTGTGAGTAGTTGCGGCCCACGCCGTCCGGGTGCTGACCGGGTGGCTGCGCAGCGGCGAGATCTCCGAGCAGTGCGCCCGCCGCCGCATCCGCATCACCATCCACTCCGTGGAGTTGGAGATCTTCGCGCGCAACGCGGAAGTGCGCTCGACCCTCGCGATCGAGGCAGTCATGGCGGCCGGCCCCGAGTTCACGGAGCGGGCGCTGCGCGGGGGCGACTGGGACCCCGACAAGGGGGCCTGCACGTTCACGTACTTCGTGGGTGCGTGCCTATTCACCTTCCGCGACGTCTTCAAGAAGTGGTCCCGCGACCTGATGCGGCAGATCAACAGGGTGACTGCGGACCTGAACAGTCAGGACCCCGAGGAGGGCCAGCTGTACCTGTGGCACTCGAACTTCGGCGACCCGGCCCGTCGGACTGCCGACCGGGACACCGGGCGCCGGATCCTCGCGGAGGCCACCCCGGAGGCCAACGCCATCTGCCTGCTGAAGTACGAGGAACCCGACCTGACGTACAAGCAGATAGGTGAACGCCTCGGCGGCATGACGTCCGGGCGGTCGAGGGGCAGCTCCAGCGGCTGCGCGGCACCGCGTTCCGGCTGGCACGCGAAGGGAAGATCGACTACGTGCGGAGGGCCGGCCGGTGAACGCCGGGATACGCGGCACGCTGTCGAGCACCGGAAGCGCCCTGGTCGGCCACCTCGCCGGGGCACCCTGGTGGGCCGTCACAGGATGCACGGTCCTGCTGTTGGGCATCATCGCGCTGCAGAGCGTCTTTCCCCAGAACTCCGCCGACCGCCTCGCCTGGTGGAAAGACCGGCACCGCTACCGCAGGCCCGGCCCTCGCAGGGACCGGCCGCCCGCTGTACCTCCCCCGCCGCGGACAGGCGCGATCAGGCCCACACGTACGCCTCGGCCGGCCCGGAGGGGAAGTCCGGATGGTTCGTCAAGAACTGCGCTTCTGCCCGCATCCAGTTGAGGGGCTCCGTCGCCGCCTCGACGTCGCCGTGGTCGAGGTGCGCGGTCAGCCGGCCGTACGCCTCGCCGAGCATTCGGTGATACTTCGGCCGCCGTTCCACTTCCTCGAACCGCGCTTGCCGGAACTCGTGCCAGCGCTCCGCCTCGACGCGCAGCGCGTCGAGACCGCCGTAGCGGGGTCGCACTTGCCTGCCAGTCGTGATCCGTGCCCCGGCCATGGTCGGCTCCTTTCCGGTGAGGGGGCGGACGTCATGGTCGTCACGCCGTGTACCGAGATCAACGAGCAACCCGCCCGAGGCGCACGCCCGGCCGCGGTCTCCGGCCGGGCCCGCCGACGCAGCCGTTCGCCGGCGGGCCCGGGGCGATCGGACTTACCCCGCCGACGGAGTGTCGGGCGTGAGGTAGCCCAGCACCCCCAGGCCGAGGCCAGCTATGCCGACGAAGGCAGCGCCGCCTGTGGTCAGCGCCGCAAGGTTCGTGGAGCCGAGGGCGAAGGCGACGATGCCGCTCACCAAGGCGCTCACCAAGGCCGCCAGCAACACGACGATGACGCCCATGATCTTGGGACTCACAAAGTTCCCTTCCGGGTGGGAAGGGGTGGCCGATGTCCGACGCCCTCGTGGCAGCCGAGCCCGACCACCCCTGACGAAGTACGAACAGGTGTGATCAACACGAGCGCGGCCGACTCGCACTCGCAGGGCGCTGGCTGCCTGCTGTCTTCGCTCCGTACGAACCTGTACGGCTGCCTTCGGACTTACAGGGAAAGCTCCGGGCGCAACTCCCCTTATATCGGCGGGGACGCAACGCCAATTATATGTGATGGCCGTGACACCCGGCGGGCTACTGCCGTGCCTCCGGGTCGGCTCTATCCGGGGACGTTCGCACCGAGCCGTCACGTCCGGCCCGGCCGCCCCGCTGGACTCCGGATAGCCTCCCCCGGGCTGGGGGTCAGCGTTTGACGCGGTTGCGGACGGCGAGGACGGCGAGGACCGCGAGGCCCAGCAGGACGGGCTCGGTCAGGCGGGAGGCCATCTCGATGTAGGTGCCGGCGGTGGTCAGGTCCTGGTCGGCGGAGCGGAACACCACGGAGTTGAGCGTGACGTTCAGGGCCTTCTCGAAGCGCTCGCCGGTGAACCGGTTCCCGCTGGGGTTGCGCGGATCGTCCTTGCTGATCGCGAAGGTCACCCTCCCGCCGCCAGCAGGTACGGTGCCGGTCGCGGTCTGTTTCGGGGTGTCCTGGGGGAGGCCGACGGTCATCAGCAGGAGGATGGTCAGGAGCATTGCGGCGCCGAGCCAGGCCAGGGCGCGGGAGGCGCGCAGGCCGTATCCGGACAGCGCCCAGTACGCGGTCAGCAGGCTCCGTTCGCTGCGGGGGATGTCGCCGGCGTGGCGGCGCATCTCCATTTCCCCGTAGTAGAAGTCGGCGGCCCCGGGTTCGTGCTTGCCGTCCTCGAAGGCTTTGCGCAGCGCTCGGTACACCGGCGCCAGCTGTAGCGGCCCGGCGCGTCCGGCGCCGAGGACTGCTGGATTCCAGCCCCGTACGGCGTCCGGCCGACCGGCGCGCCAGTGGTGTTCTTCGGCCAGGACGCGGCGCTCGGTGAACCGTACGGGCGGCCAGCGTCGCCAGCGCGCGGAGGACGGGGTTGTGTCGAACGTGCAGGCGCCTTCCAGGCACAGTTGGTCCAGGTGCACAGTGCCGGCGAACAGGCAGCCCGACAGGTCGACGTCGGCCAGGACCAGGTGGGCCGCGTCCACTCCGCGCAGCGACACCAGCCTCACCGCAGGATCTGGCACGGCCGTGAGAGCGGTCTCTGCCTGTTGTCTGCCGTTGGTGAGCCTGAACGGATCCGGCTCCGCGGCGATCGTGAGGGGGTATTCGAAGACCGCGTGGGCGAAGTCCACCATGGCGTGACGCAGACGCCTCGGCCGTCGACGACCAGCGGGTCCGTCGGCACTCCAGTCGGCGCGCGGCGATCGAAAGGGTCACCGGGGCGCCGAACACGGCACTGGACAACCTGACCCGCCCGGCGCATACCAACGGCCCGAGGCTTGACGCCCTCTCGAAGGTTGCCGACTCGAACCCGGCGTCGCGCTTGAAGGTTGCTGACTCGAACCCGGCGTCGCCCCTGAAGGTTGCCGACTGGAACGTGGCGGCGCCCTTGAAGGTCGCCGACCCGAACCCGGCGTAGCTCTCGAAGGTCGCCGACCTGAACTTGGCGACGCCGAGGTGGGGGTGCCCGGTTGCGGGGTCACGGAGTGCGTCGAGGAGGGCGGTAAGGAGGGGCAGGGTGAAGGGGGTGCCGCGGTGGTCGATGTCGGTGCCGGAGGTCAGGCCGGCGAGGTAGGCGTCGCGGTCGGGCTCGGCCAGGTGGGCGAGGCATGCGGCGTGCCCGGGCACGTGGATGCCGATGCAGCCGAACGGCCGCTCCGCACCGGGGTCGGTGGCGCAGTACGTCGCAGCGGTGATGGACACGATCGGCGGGATCCTGGCGACGTTGACTATTCCCACCGACACCGGCGGATTCCAGCAACTGGCGGACTGGGCCGCCTCGTTCGGCACCGTCCTGACCTTCGGAATCGAGGGGACCGGCTCCTACGGTGCCACGCTGACCTCATTCCTGCGCAGGTCCGGCCACAAGGTCGTCGAGGCCGGACGCCCGGACCGGCGGCTGCGCCGCATGAACGGCAAGTCCGACACCCTGGACGCCGAGAACGCCGCCCGCGCCGTGCTGGCCGGGTTCGCGACGGCCACGCCGAAGACCGCCGACGGCGAGGCCGAGATGATCCGTCAGCTCAAAATCGCCCATGACCAGGCCGTTGAACAGCGCACAGGCGCGATGGTCACGATGAAGGCGATGCTCGTCCACGCCCCCGATGCCCTGCGCCGCGAGACCGCCGGCAAGACCCAGATCACCCTGGCACGGCAGCTGGCAGCCCTGCGTCCTCGCCGCTTGGAGGAACCCGAGGACGCCCTTCGCCACACGCTGCGCACGCTCGCCAAGCGGTGGCAGTACCTGGACACCGAGGCCAAGGGGCTGACGAAGATGATCGGCGACCTGGTCCAGCGGATCGCCCCACAGCTGATCGAGCCCTTCGGCATCGGCGTGGACACCGCCGCGGAGATCCTCGTCGTGACCGGCGACAACCCGGAGCGGATCAAGTCCGAGGCCGCTCTCGCCAAGCTCGCAGGCATCGCCCCGGTGCCCACCGGCTCCGGCATGACCAGCGGCAGGCATCGCATCAAACCACGGCGGCCACCGACAGCTCAACGCCGCGATCTACCGAACCGTCATCGTCCGCATGCGCTTCCACCAGCCCACGATCGACTACGTCGCGCGCCGCACCGCAGAAGGCAAGACGAAACGCGAGATCATCCGCTGCCTCAAGCGCTACGTCATCCGCGAGGTCTACCACCTGCTCCGACCCGCCCCACGGACGCCCTCCGCAGCAAGTTGACAACTATAGGAGCGTCAATGCCGCCGCCGAGAGCTTCTTCGCGCTACTGAAAGCGGAGATCGGCACCCACCGCCGGCCCGACCGGGCCACTGCCCTCAGCAGGACCGTCGAGGCGGCCCCGATCCCCGACATCGGCTGGGTCGACATCGACATCGACATCGACACCGACGACCCCGCCCTGATACCGCCCGGTCCCTACGCCCGCAGGTGACCACGAGGTTGGAGCGGAGCGCAGCGGGAGTCGTGGCGCGGGGCTCCGGGATGAGCGCGGTTCTTCCCGGCCGTGGGGCGCGGCTTCCTCCGTGGACCATGCCGGGGTTGGCGGATCCCCATTCGAAGTCCGTCGCGAGGAATCCTCACGACACCTCTTGACGAGTAATGCGTTAGCGCTAACACTTCACTCACATCCAGCAGCGCAGTATCGCGCAGCCGCGTCGTGAGCCCCACCACCTCCAGGGGCTTCTGCTTCCCCATGCTTTTCCGGCCGGTGTCCCAGCTGCACCGGACGAGCCGCCCGACGGAGCGTAAGTGTGATCGATAACATTCCTGATACCAAGTCCTCTCCGGGGGGTGACGGCAGCCGCCGTCACCCGACCGGACCCCCGCCGTCGTCCACGGCTGGGCACCGCCGCAGGCGGGGCCGGATCCGCGCCACCCTGGAGGCGTACCTGCTTCTCGCGCCGAGTCTCGCAGGGCTCCTGATGTTCCTCGTGGCGCCCATCGTCGGGGTCGTCGTCATCAGTTTCTTCGACTGGAACCTGATGGGCACCCCGCGCTTCGTAGGGCTGGCGAACTACCGCGAGATGATGGGCGACAGAGAGGTGTGGCGCGCGATGCGCAACACCGTGTACTACGTACTGCTGAACATCCCCGCGCAGACCGTGCTCGCGCTGCTGCTCGCCCTCGCGATGAACCGGAAGCTGCGGGGCCTCAAGGTATTGCGGGTGCTGTTCGTCCTGCCGTGGATGGCCATGCCGGTGGCCCTCGGCATCGTCTGGAGCTGGGCGTTCGACCCGCAGCACGGCGTGGTCAACCAGTTCCTGGCCCTGTTCGGTGTGGACGGCCCGGCGTGGCTGTCGTCCACCGGTTGGGCGATGCCGGTGCTGGCGTCGGTCAACATCTGGCAGTACACGGGCTACACCATGCTGTTCCTGCTGGCGGGCCTCCAGTCCATCCCCGAATCGCTCTACGAGGCGGCCGACCTGGACGGGGCCGGCACCGTGCAGCGCTTCTTCCGGATCACGCTGCCGCTGCTGCGCCCGTCGATGTTCTTCGTGCTGGTGACCAACACGATCGGTTCGTTCCAGATGTTCGACACCGTCTACGTGATGACCCAGGGTGGCCCCGGCGGGTCGACGGACACGATGAACTACCACATCTACCAGCAGGCGTTCCAGCTGTTCCGCACCGGCTACGCCTCGGCGCTGGCGATGCTGCTGTTCGCCGTGATCCTGCTGGTGACGGCCGTCCAGCTCCTGTACTTCCGCAAGCGCACCATCTACGACTTCAGCTGAGGACGGCCACGATCATGTCTTCTCTCTCCACCGCCGTCCGCAGAACGACGCTGTACGGGATCCTCGTCGCCGGAGCGCTGCTGTCCGTCGCCCCGTACCTGCTGACGCTGAACGGCGCGCTCAAGCGGCCGTCGGACCTGCTGTCCACCGACGCCTGGGCCCCCGCGCATCCGGCCACCTTCGCCAACTTCAGTGCCGTGTGGGGCCAGTACGGGATGTCCTCCTTCCTGCTGCACACCCTGATCGTGGCGGTCGTCGTCACCGCCGGTCAGGTGGTGTTCAGCTCGCTGGCGGCCTACGCGCTCGCCCGGATGGAGTTCCCGGGGCGCGACTGGCTCTTCTGGGGATACCTCGCCACGATGATGGTGCCCCAGATGATCACGCTCGTGCCGCTGTTCCTGATGATGCGTGAACTCGGCCTGGTGGACACCTACGCGGGTCTGATCCTGCCCACCGTCTTCGGCACCCCGTACGGCGTCTTCCTGGTACGCCAGCACTTCCGCACCATCCCCAAGGACCTGGAGGCCGCCGCCCGCATCGACGGGGCGAACACCTGGACCATCCTGGTGCGGATCATGCTGCCGCTGAGCCGTCCGATCCTCGCCACCCTCGCGATCATCACGTTCGTCAACACCTGGAACAACCTGATCTGGCCGCTGATCATCACCAACAGCGACCGGACCCGGGTGATCACCGTGGGCATCTCCGCCCTCCAGGGGGAACACGTCTCCGACCTGCCGCACATCGTGCTGGCCGGAGCGGCCCTCGCCCTACTTCCCCTGATCGCGGTGTTCCTTCTGTTCCAGCGGCACATCGTGCGCTCCATCGCGCTGACCGGCCTCAAGTAGGCCGTCCGCCGCCGCGGCCGAGCGGTCCGCGTCCACCGAAGACGTCACCGCCCATCGGCCCCCCGATTCCCCCCCCGCACCACCTCGCACCGCCCGCACCGAAAGGGACGCCCAACCATGTCCGCTTCCTCCAGAAGAGTCCTGGCCGCCACCGCCACCGGCGCACTCCTGCTCTGCCTCACCACCGCCTGCGGCTCGTCCGGCTCGGACACCTCCTCGTCCGGCGGTACCGTCACCCTGCGGTACGCCATCTGGGACGCGGTCCAGGAGCCGGCGCTGCAGAAGTCGATCTCCGCGTTCGAGAAGCAGCACCCGAACATCAAGGTCAAGATCGAGCTCAACGCCTGGGCGCAGTACTGGAGCAAGCTGCAGACCCAGATGGCGGGCCGCACCGCGCCCGATGTCTTCTGGGACCACGTGGCGTACTTCCCGCAGTTCGCCCAGCAGAACGTCCTCACCGACCTCACCCCGTACATCAAGGCCGACAAGCTGAACACGTCGGTCTACGACTCCAAGCTGCTGACGGGCTGGCAACAGGACGGCAAGCAGTACGGCCTGCCCAAGGACTGGGACACCATCGCCCAGATCTACAACAAGGCCATGCTTGAAAAGGCGGGGCTGACGCAGGATCAGCTCAGCGGCCTGTCCTGGAACACCACCGACGGCGGCAGTTTCGTCAAGGCGCTGCAGAAGCTGACCGTCGACGACAACGGCAAGCACCCGAACGAGCCGGGCTTCGACAGCAAGCATGTCAAGCAGTACGGGCTCGCGCTCGGGTCGGCCAACGGCCAGACGGACTGGTGGGACGCGGCGGTGCAGAACGGCTGCAAGCTCCAGGACAAGGCGTGGGGCAAGTGGACGATCAACCAGCCGTCGTGCGTGCAGGCCATCCAGTTCGTCCAGGACCTGCGGCTGAAGTACCACGTGGCGGTGCCGGCCTCCGTCACGAACCCGCCCAGTGGGGCGTCCCTGCCGCAGGTCATGGCACGGAAGCAGGCGGCCGTGGTGTGGGACGGCAGCTGGGACCTCAACGCCTACCAGAGCTCGATGAAGGGCAACTTCGGCGTCGCCGAGCTGCCCAGTGGCCCGGCGGGCAAGGGCACGGTGTACAACGGGCTCAGCAACGCCCTGTACGCGGGCAGCAAGCACCCCAAGGAGGCGTGGGAACTGGTGAAGTGGCTCGGGTCGGAGGAGTCCCAGAAGATCATCGTCTCCGAGGGGTCGGTCTGGCCGGGCATACCGACGCTCAACAAGGACTACGTGGCCGTCTGGCAGCAGCGGGGTGTGGACGTCAGCGCCTTCTCCAAGGAGGCCGAGGGCACGACCGTCGGCTATCCGCTGACCACGTCCTCGGCGACGTACAACGTCAAGGTGCAGGACGCCTTCAACCAGGTGTGGCTGGGCCAGCAGACCCCCAAGGCGGCGGCCGATTCCGTCAACGAGGAGTCCAACGCGGCGATCAAGTAGCCGCCGCCGACAGCACGTGCCTCGACCGACGATCCACCAGGAGTCCACGGACATGCAGGACCACACCCCGGCCCGCCGCGACGAGGAGCCGTCCCAGGACGGCGCCGACCGGCAGCGGTCCGTCAGCATCTTCGACGTCGCCAAGGCGGCCGGGGTGTCCCACCAGACCGTCTCCCGCGTGATCAACCGCCGCCCGAGGGTTGCCAAGGCCACCCGGGAACGGGTGCTGGAGGTCATCGACGAGCTGGGCTACAAGCCCAACCGGCTCGCCCGGGCACTGGCCGGGGGAGTGGTGCGCTCGGTGACGGTGCTCACCTCGGACACCACCCTGTACGGTGCCGCCCTTGCACTGCGGGGCATAGAGGAGGCGGCCCGGACAGCCGGCTTCGCCGTATCGGTCAGTGTCCTGGACGAAGCCTCCCCGCTGACGCCCGACGACATCGCCGGCCGGCTCGCCCGCCCCGGGGAACCCGTCCTGGTGATCGCCTTCAACGCAGCCGGCGAAGGGGCCTGGCAGGCGCTGCCCGCCGACTTCCCCGCGGCCGCCGTGGTGGAGCGGCCGCGGGAGGACGGGCGGACCGGCAGACCCGAAGCCTGGCTCGACGACCGGGCGGCGGCGGCCCAGGCCACCCGCTACCTGCTCGGCCTCGGCCACCGGACCGTCCACTACATGACGATCCCGTCCACCACGACCCGCGTCGGTCAGCGCGCCGAGGGCTGGCGGGACGCGCTCACCGGCGCCGGCCGTTCCGTCCCCGGGGCGCTGGAAGGCGGCTGGAGCCCGCGATCCGGGTATCTGGCCGCCCGTAGCGTGGTCGCCGATCCGCAGGTCACGGCAGTACTGTGCGGCAACGACGACCTCGCCCTCGGTGTGCTCCGGGCGGCCCGCGAGGCGGGCCGAGACGTGCCAGGCGACCTCAGCGTCATGGGCTTCGACGACGCGCCGTACGCCGCGTACACCCACCCCACCCTGACCACGGTACGGCTGGACTTCGAAGGGCTGGGGCGCGGCGCCTTCGGGATGCTGCACCGGCTGCTCGACCCGGACAACACCCCGGCACCACCGCTGTGGGCCGAACCCGACCTGATCGTTCGCGAGAGCACCGGCCCGGCGCCGCACCGCCCCGCCTGACCGTTTCCGCCGGACCATCGTCACTCATACCACTGCATACCGCTCCATCTGCGGGGGATGTGAGCGATAACATCCCGTTCCCCGATCCGTCCTCCCGCAGTGCCGCGGGAGGAGAAAGCCAGGTCCCCATGTCCCTCGACACCCGCACGCCGGGCGCTGTGCCGCCCAGGCACACCAGAGCGAAGCTCACCAGAGCGCTCCTCGCCGTCACGGCCCTGGTCGGCACGGCGCTCGCCTTCCCGCAGACCGCCCAGGCCGCCTCTCAGTCCTTCACCGTCGACCTCGGCACCACCACCGGCACCGTCCTGCACGGCTCGAACGGCGCGCTCTACGGGCAGAGCGACGACGGCGTCCCCAGCGACAATCTGCTGGCACCCCTGAAGCTGACCACCGGATCGCAGAAGCCCCCGAACGGCGCCCAGCACCCCAACGGCGACATCCTGGCCGTGGCCCCGTCGTTCTTCCGCAACGGCGGCGGCACGATGTACACCAACATCCAGGACGAGTACTCCGCCTGGCCCTACCAGAACCTCGGCATCGCCGACTACCTCACCAAGGTCGACGCCGCGGTCAACGCCATCAAGGCCACGTCGTACGCGGACAAGGTCGTCTTCGTCCCCTTCAACGAACCCGACGGCAACTGGTACACCGGCCTCAAGAGCAGCGACGCCACCACCTACCAGAACGCCCTGACCAAGTTCGAGTCCGACTGGAGCACCGTCTACGACCGGATCCGGACCGATCTCCCCGGCGCGAAGATAGGCGGGCCGAACACCGTCAGCTTCAGCAGTAAGTTCTTCGGCGACTTCCTGACCTACGCGAAGGCCCACAACCAGCTGCCGGACGTGTTCACCTGGCACGAGCTGAGCCCCGGCTCCCTCTCCGGCTTCCGCGGCAACTACTCTGCCTACCGGTCCCTGGAGAGCGCCCGCGGCATCAGCCCGATCACCGTCAACATCGACGAGTACGCCAACCGGCGCGACCTGTCGGTGCCCGGGCAGATGGTCCAGTGGGCCACGATGTTCGAGGACACCAAGGTCTACGGCCAGCAGCCCTACTGGGACGCGGCCGGCAACATGGACGGCAACACGGCCCTCACCAACAGCCCGAACGGCGCGTGGTGGTTCTGGCACTCGTACGCCGGAATGACCGGGCAGACGGTCAAGGCGACGCCACCGCAGGTCGACGTCCAGGACACCCTCCAGGGCATGGCCTCCCTCGACACCAGCCGCAAGCAGGCCCAGGTGCTCCTCGGCGGGTCGGCCACCGACACCAACGTGGTGATCAACAACATTCCCTCCGCCACCTTCGGCAGCAAGGTCGAGGTCACCGTCCAGGCCCTGGGCTGGAGCGGCTACGACGGCGCGTCCGCGCCGCCGCAGACCATCTCCCGCGCCGCCTTCACCCCCTCCGGCGGCTCCGTCACCGTCCCGCTGACCGGCCTGAACGCCATGTCGGCCTACCGCATCACGGTCACCCCGAACGGCGGCGGCACCGCCGCCACGCCCACCCTGCCGTGGAGCGCCTCGTACGAGGCCGAGAACGCCGCCGTCACGAGCGGAGCGATCAGCACCGAGGGCAGCAACGGCGCGGCCCAGAAGTACGCCACCTCGGGCACCAAGGACGTCACCGGCCTGAACCAGGCGACCAGCCAGGTGGCCTTCTCGGTGAACGTCCCGTCGTCCGGCACGTACAACCTGCGGGTCTTCTACGGCAACCAGTCCGGCACCCCGGCGCAGCAGGCGCTGCGGATCGACGGCGCCGGCCCGAAGTGGGTGACCTACCCGTCCACCCTGAACAACGAGTACCACTCCACGGTCACCGTGCCGGTGACGCTGAGCGCGGGCAGCCACACGATCTCGCTGGCCAAGTCCGACGCCACCCTGGGCACCGGCGCCGGTGAAGCCACCCTGGACAAGATCGACCTGGCGGCCGCCCAGAGCAACCCGGAGACCGCCTACGAGGCCACGTTCGCCGACACCACCGGCAGCCCGTCGTACTCGTACAGCGACATCGGCGAGACGGGCACCGGCGCCGTCGTCCTGGGCTCCGGGGACAAGACCACCTTCGACGCCTACGCGCCCACCGACGGCTACTACACCGTCAAGACCGACTACGCCTCATCCGGCGGGACCGCCGCCCTCTCCCTGAACGGCGCCACCGTGGCCACCCTGGCCAACACCAGCGGGGCCTCGGCCACCGCGAGCAACCGCCTGTACCTGATCGCCGGCATCAACCGGATCGCGGTCAGCCCGAACACGGGCGCCACGGTCACCCTGCGGGACCTCAAGGTGGGCGGCTCCGGTGACACCACCGGCGTCACCAAGTACGAGGCCGAGACCGGCATCCTCGCCGGCGCGGCCAAGGTCCAGTCGAACGTGTGGGCCTCCGGCGGCAAGGACGTCGGCTATGTCGGCAACGGCAGCGGCAACACGCTGACCTTCGCAAACGTCAGCGCCCCCGCCGCCGGCCGGTACGCCGTCGTGATCCACTACGCGAACAACGACCGGTCCGGCACCGGCAACTACAACACCAACCTCGAGTCCCGCACCGCGCAGCTGACCGTGAACGGAGGCACCCCGGCCACGCTGACCCTCCGCAACACCTACAGCTGGAGCGACTTCTGGGCACTGGGGACCACCGCCACCCTCAACTCCGGAACGAACTCCCTGAAGATCTCCAACTCCACCGCCTACGCACCCGACATCGACTACATCGAGGTCGCCCCGGTGAACGGCTGACCGTTCCACCCCCCAGGGGCCGCCGCCGAGCCCGGCGGCGGCCCCGTACCCCTGAGTGCCGCCGTACTCCCGCCGCTCGACCGCCTCCGCCCGAAAGGCCGCCATGCCGAACATCGCCCACGACCCCGAGCACCGGCTGTGGGTCCTGTCCGGACCCGGCTCCAGCTACGTGCTGCACCTCGACGACGCCGACCGACTGCGCGGCCTGCACTGGGGGCCCCGCCTTACGCTCGAACAGGCCGCCTCCCTGCTCCGTTACCCGGAGCCCGGCCGCCGGTCGTTCGAGGACCCCGCGGACGGCACCCTCGACCTCGACACGGCCGGAGCCATGCGTTACGCCCACGCGGGCGTCCAGGTCCGCTTCCCCGACGGTGTGCGCGACCTCGAACCGGACCCAGTCGGTCAGGAGGTGATCGAACACCAGGACGGCACGGAACTGGTGCTGCGGTTCTCCGACCGGTACTACCCACTCGCCCTCGAGACCCACTACCGCCTGCGGACCGGCACCGACGTCATCGAACGCCACCTCGTCCTGCACCACACCGGCAGCGAGACCGACGGCGCCATCACGGTCGTGCGCGCCGACTCCGCCACCTGGGTACTGCCAAGGCTGCGCGAGTACCGCCTGAGCCAGGTGCGCGGGCAGTGGAACGCCGAGACCCAACTGAACCGGACCCCGCTGCCCTACGGCGAGACCGTCCTCACCAGCCGCCGCGGCACCACCGGACACCAGAGCAACCCGTGGGCCATGATCGACGACGGCGCAGCCGACGAGGTCCACGGCGCCGTCTGGTCGTGCGCCCTCGCCTGGAGCGGCAGCTGGCGGCTGACCGCCCAGCGGCTGCCCACCGAACGGGTCACCCTGTCCGCGGGCTTCGGCCACGACCCGGTCACCTGGGAGCTGCCGCCGGGCGGGGAGCTGGCCACCCCGGTCTGCGCGGGGGCGTACACCGAAGGCGGCTTCGGAGCCGCGTCCCGTCTGTGGCACCGGCACGTCCTGGACCATGTGCTGCCGCACCCGGAGGAGCTGCAGCCGGTGCTCTACAACTCCTGGGAGGCGACCGAGTTCGACATCGACGTCACCGGTCAGATCGCGCTGGCCGAGAAGGCCGCGGCGCTCGGTGTCGAGCTGTTCGTGATGGACGACGGCTGGTTCGGCGCCCGCACCCATGACGCCGCCGGTCTCGGCGACTGGACCCCCAACCCGAGCCGCTTCCCCGACGGCCTCACCCCGCTGATCGACCGGGTGCACGACCTGGGCATGCAGTTCGGCCTGTGGGTGGAGCCCGAGATGGTCAACCCCGACAGCGACCTGTATCGCGCTCACCCCGACTGGGTGCTCCACCACCCGCACCGCCGCCGCACCGAGCACCGCAACCAACTGGTCCTCAACCTCGCCCGCCCCGATGTGGCCGCCTGGCTGCACGACAGGCTCGACGAGCTGCTGTCGAAGAACGCCGTCGACTTCCTCAAATGGGATATGAACCGCCCCTTCACGGAGGCCGGTTGGCCCGACGCCGACGGCGACCCCGACCGGCTGTGGATCGACCACGTACACCACCTCTACGCCCTGCTCGACCGGCTGCGCGCCGACCACCCGAACCTGCGCATAGAAACGTGCAGCAGCGGCGGCGGCCGCCTCGACCTCGGCATCCTCGCCCGCACCGACCAGGTGTGGACCTCCGACAACACCGACGCGCTCGACCGCATCGGGATCCAACACGGCTTCTCCCAGCTCTACCCGGCCCGGGTCATGGGCGCCTGGGTCACCGACAGCCCCAACCCCTACACCGGGCGCAGCGTGCCCCTCGACTTCCGCTTCCACGTCGCCATGAACGGTGTCATGGGCATCGGCGGCGACCTGAACCGGTGGAGCGAGACCGAACTGGCCCGCGCCAGCGAACTCGTCGCCGCGTACAAGCGCGTACGTCACCTCGTCCAGCTCGGCGAGCAGCACCGGCTGCGGCCCCCCGGGGGCGGGGAGCTCAGCGCGCTGCAGTACCTCGCCCCAGACGGCCGGGAAGCCGCAGTGATCGCCCTGCGACGGTCACGGCACTACGGAGACCACGACCCGGCCCTGCCCCTGCGTGCACTCGACCCCGCCGCCCGCTACCGCGACACGGCCACTGACATCGTGCACCATGGCGCCATCCTGCTCAGCCACGGACTGCCCCTGGACCTCGCCGCGGACGACTATGCCTCCGCACTCGTCCACCTCGTCCGCGAGTCGGCCTGACGACGGCGCGCCACCTCGACGGTGTCAGCGATCGAGCTATGCCCGGCACGCGCGCGTGGCCTGGCCGGGCAGAAAAGGCGCGCGGCGGGCGGGGGCTCGTCAACAACGCCGTCAAGACCGCGGCGGCGAGCCGGTCCGATGCGGCGGGGTTGGGGAAGACCTGGAATGGACTCCGGCTACGACGTCACCCGCCTCGCCTACGTCCTGGCGGACCTGCCCGTCGAGCTGGTCGGGCGGCTGCGTTCGGACCGGGTTATGCTCCGCGACGCCGGCCCCCGGCGTTCCACCCCTCGCGGCGGGCAGCCCCGCAAGCACGGCGGCGTCCTCACCTTCTCCAAGCAAGAGTCCTGGCACACTCCCGACCAGGCCACCGCCTGCGACACCACCCGTTACGGCAAGGCCGAAGCCCTCGCCTGGGACCGGATGCACCCCCGCCTGACCGCCCGTGGCCCGTGGCTCGACCACTGCGGTGAACTCCCGCTGATCCACGGCACGTTGATCCGGCTGAAGGTCACGCACCTGCCCGGCGACCGCGATCCGAAGCCGGTCTGGCTGTGGTCCTCGCGAACCGGCTTGGCCAACGCCGACGTCGACCTGCGCTGGCAGGCGTTCCTCCGCAGATTCGATCTTGAACACACCTTCCGGCTGTTCAAGCAAACCCTCGGCTGGACCGTCCCCAAGGTCCGCGACCCCGCGACCCCGCGACCGCCGACCTGTGGACCTGGCTCATCATCGTCGCCCACACCCAACTCCGCCTCGCCCGCCCCCTCGCCGAGGACCTCCGCCGCCCCTGGGAACGACCTGCCGAGCCCCGCCGGCTCACCCCCGCACGGGTCCGCCGGGAGTTCCGCCACCTCCGCGCGAAGACCACCCGTCCCACAGGTGTGCCCAAACCCTCCAGGCCCGGCCCCGGACGTCCATCAGGCTCACAAAACCGCAGGCCAGCCCCACGTCATGAGCCCGGGAAGACCGTGAAACGAGCCGAGACCCTCACCGAACATGTCCGCTTGAAGCAGCAGCGAGGTTAAAGATCAAGCTGAGCGTCCATTCTGATCATGGCGTTCACACCCTGCTCGCCCAGCCACTCCAGGATCAGGAGTGTCACGTCCTCGACGCCGCGTTCCTCATCGATCTTCGGCCAACGGCCTCGGCTCCCAGTCATCACTCCGCCTCTATCGAGGACTTGAAGGCGGCCGAGGGGCCCCAACCGGCAAGTTCAGAGAAGGAATCCACGGCCGGTACGTCCGCCGCTTGCCCGCCTTCCACGCCGCCTTCGCCGCGTTCACCGACCGCCTCGTCGAACGCGCGCTGCCCCGGTAGCCCATCTTCACGAGCTTCTCGTGGACCACATCGGCGCGGATCGTCGCCTTCGACTGCTCGACCCACTCCTCGACCTTCTCCAGGAACGCGTCGATCATCTTCGGCCGCGGCTCTCGCTCATAGGGATTTCGCCCGCCGGCGCGGGCCTCGACATACCTCTTGACCGTCTTCGGGTCGTGCCCCGCCAAGGCCGCCGCCGACCAGACCGTCCCGGTCAGGTCGTACGCCTCAAGGATTTCCATAATCTCCGTGTCAGACTTCGTCACAGGACCTCTCCGGCCAGTTCGCTGTTGCTCGCAAACACCAGCAAACGGTCGGAGGGGTCTCCTCCAGTTAAGGAAGTGATCAGGAACACCACTGGTCAGACGGCCATCCACCTGGAATTCCGGTGGCCATCAGCCTGGACTCAGCTGGCCGCACACCTGGACTTTGCCACGGCCGCCGTCACGTCTGCCCGGCGGCCACGATCCACTTCCAGTCTGGCTGTGGTCGTCGGCGACCGGCCTGTCGAATGAGGACGTCGATCTGCGCTCGCAGGCGTGTTCTTGCGCAGGTTCGATCTGGAGCGCACCTGCCGGATGATCAAGTAGACGCTGGGCTGGTCCCGCCCGAAGTTCGCAGGCCCGAGGCGACGGACCGGGGGACCTGGCTGATCGTCGCCGCCCAGACCCAACGCCGCCTGGCCCGGCCCCTGGTCGCCGAACTTCGCCGTCCGTGGGAGAAGCCGGCGGACCCGGGCCGGCTCACCCTCGCCCGGGTCCGCCGGGGGTTCAGGAACCTCCGCCCGAACCTGCCGTGTCCGGCCCGTGCGCCAAAACCCAACCGGCCCGGCCCCGGCAGGCCGCTCGGCTCGCAAAACCGCCGCCCCGCCATCCGCTACGACGTCGGCAAGACCACCAGAAGCCCCGAAAACACCACCGAGCGCAACCAGCTCAGACGCTGAACACGGGTTCAGAAGGGAACGACCAGCCCGGCTCCTCGCAACCCAAGCAACGCCCTGCCCATGCACTCGGCGACCGAGGCCCCATCAGCCCTCATCCCACCATCCAGGGGTCCACCAGAGGCTGCGAAGGTCCACGCCGGCCGACCGTCACGCATCCGCTCCGCGTCGACCCGGATCATGGCATCTACACCCTGCTCGCCGAGCCATTCCAGGATGAGCATCGTCGCGTCCTCGACGCCGCTGTCCAGATCCACCTTGGGCCGTCGCCCCATTCCCTTGGCCATGGCTACAACCCTACTCAGGGGCCGGATTGCCTTGTCGCACGCTTTCAGGCGGCCCAGACCATGAAGAACAAGCTCAGAACCTGTTTATGACGTGCTCGTGCGCAATCATCGGTCGGTAGCCAGTCCACCGCCGAGGCGGCCAGGGCACCAAGTCGGCTTTTGGAGGAGTCCTTGAGCAACAGGTCGACAGACGATACGTCCGCCACCCTCACTGTCAGGTCGCTGGACAAGGACACGTGGCCCGCATTCGCTCGACTGGTCGAGGCGAACAACGGCGTGTGGGGTGGCTGCTGGTGCATGGCCTTCCACGTCAAAGTCGAGAAGGGGCGCGCCCCCCGGCAGAACCGTGCGGAGAAGGAGCAACGCGTCCTCGAGGGTCACGCCCACGCCGCGCTCGTCTTCGGTGGCGATGGCTGCCTGGGTTGGTGCCAATTCGGCTCCCCTGCCGAGCTGCCGGAGATCAAGAGCAAGCGGAAGTACGAGAAGGAGCTGGTGACGCTGCCGGACTGGCGCATCACCTGCTTCTTCACTGGGAAGGGGTTGCGCAAGCGCGGCGTTGCCCATGCCGCGCTCGGTGGGGCGCTGGCCGAGATCGCCCGCAGCGGCGGCGGCACGGTCGAGGGCTATCCCGAGGAGACCGATGACCGTTCGGTGTCGGGCTCCTTCCTGCACACAGGCCCGATGAGTGTCTTCGAGAACCACGGGTTCACGCGCATCCGGCCGATCTCGCCACATCGCTGGGTGGTCACCCGCAGCGTCGCCCCGGTCTGAGCTTGTCCCTATTCACTCGTCTCGAACGGGCCTGTTCATGGTCTGGCTGAAGTTCACGCCATCAAGGCCGGACGGTGAACCGTCTTCGGTGGTGCCGGGTCCCGAGGCCGAGCCGGCTCCTAGGATCCGGATGACCCGCGGATCGAGATGCTGGTGTCCACGCCGGCCGACAAGCTGCTGACCAACCGCGAGCTGCTGGCGATGCCTGCCGGGTTTCGGCACCAGTCCGACGCCATCGCCGCGGCTTCCTGCTGGAGGACTGGATCCGCCAGGCCGAACGAACCGCGCCGCCATCGACCAAGAGCTCGCGGGGTTCCTGCGCCAGGACCTCGCCGCGGTGCTGGCCGGCCTGACTCTGGACCACAGACCCGGCAGGGTCGAGGGGCACGTCAACAGGCTCAAGACCCTGAAGCGGCAGATGTTCAACCGGGCCGGACTCCCACTGCTACGCAAGCGGGTCCTCCTCGCATGACGGCGTCAAGGAAGCAGCTGTTCGCTGCTTGTCAGCGGCATCGTCTACCGTTCCAGCCCATGGGCTACGACCTTCACATCACCCGCCGTGACGACTGGTGGGACGAAGAGGGACCAGAGATCACCACAGCGGAATGGGCGGCCGTGGTGGAGGCGGATCCGGCCCTCGAGATGGTTCCGCCGCCGCCGGGCTGGAACGAACCACCGCAGTGGAGTGCCGAGATGATCACGCACCCGCCCGAGAATCGAATGGGCACTGCAATGCACTGGGACTCCGGCGAGATCAGCGCCAAGAACCCCAGTGACATCTTGATCGGCAAGATGCGCCAGGTCGCAGTCGCATTGAAGGCCCGGGTACAGGGTGACGACGGCGAGTTCTACGGCGAGTGAGATCAGATCAGGATCACATGCTGTCACCACTCCACAAGAATCTTGCCCGAAGCCCGAAGCCCGAAGCCCGAAGCCCGAAGCCCGAAGCCCGAAGCCCGAACCCTGAAAGCCGCCACACCGTGCTCGGCGGTGATCCCATACCTGCTCGGTGGATTTCCCACTCATACAGCAACCGACCTGCGGACGGACACCACAAGGGAGGACACGCCGGCGGGCCCGCCTCCCTCGGAGGGTGCGGGCCTGCGCGAACTCAGGGCCGATGCCGCACGAAGTAGGCGTAAGCGAATCCCTCGCCCGTGCGCGGCGCCCGGGTCCAGGATCGGGTGGTGAAAGTGGGGAGCCTGCCTTGGGTCAGCGCGAAGCGGGGGAGGGAGAGTCCGAGTTCGGAGTGCAGGGCCTCCAACACGCGTAGTTCGCAGTCCGTTTCGGAGTCCTCCGGGCGGAACAGCCGTGCGGGATCCAGGGCCTCGGGTATCGCGCCGAAACGCTGGATCTTTGAACCCCGCACGGTGAACGCGTAGAGCTCCTCGCCCCGTTCGGCCACCGAGAGGTGGAACGCGGCCGGGTCGTCACCGGGAGACGAACGCCTCGGGTCACGCCACACCACCACCGCGCGGCCGGACAGAGAGGCGGCCGAAGCGGGGGACTGGAACAGCCTGTTCAAGTGATGGTCAGAGTGACCGTCGAAGGCGAAGGCCCACGCTTCGGAGGCGCGGCCGACAGCAACCACGGCCCGGTCCTCCCAGAGTTCCACGCCCTCCCGCTCGTGGGGCTTGGGTGCCCGCAACGACGCCATGCGCGGATCCGTGGGCGCGCTCAGTTCGGCGCCTTCCTCGCCGATCAAGGCGGGCAGGCGATCGGGGTCGGCCCCCTCGACCCAGACACAGCGGTATCCGTCGTGCGGCTGCCGGTTCGCCGCGGGCTCCGTCAGCCAGGCGAGGCCCGGCGGGTCGAGATCGGGCGCCGGCTCGGGAGCGGGCCCCGTCTCTCCGGCCCGCGGGGTGGCGAGGATCTCCCGTCCACGCTCGGGGGTGATCAGCGGACCGAGGACCGGATCGGCGAGCAGGCCGATGGGGGCGATCAGCAAGGGCCCGGGTGCCTCCCACAGCGGGAGCGCGTCCCGCAGCGCCCGCCACGCCGCGTCGGTCTCCCCCCAGCGGGCCAACTCCCGGGCCTCGGCGACGGCCCGGCCCCATGGACCGGGAGGCGCGTAGCGATGGGTGCCGTCCCGCATCGCGCTCAGTACGTCCTCGACGGTCTTCCGGGTGGCCCCGCGGGCGGTCATCATCCCGAGCCAGTGGTCGTCCCCGCCCAGCCTCCATTCGCCGCGTGCCGGCCCCATGGCCTCCACGGGCAGAATCTCGGGTGCGTAGCGCGGGTCGGCCACCAGGTTGGCGTATCCATGGGAGCTGCGCGGGGCCTGCAGATGCCGGAGCTGATTCAGTAGGACGGCGCTCTGCGGGCGTCCGAAGGACCGTGCCTCCTCCAGCAGGGGCAAGGCGTCCTCGTACTGCCCGCGCAGGGCCAGCAGGCGGGCCTCCTCCACCCGGGCGTCCTGGGCGCGCGTGGTCGCGTTCTCGAAGTCGGGTCTCTCCACCCGGTCGGCGTGGAAGCCGCGGTACATGGCCTCCATATACGCGCGAAACGACGGGTAACGGTCAGGAAATTCACCGCTCCAGCCCTTGTAGACGTAGAGAGCCCACTCGCCGTCCTGGTCGCTGTCGCCCGGGTCGAGCAGGGCGTACGACATGTCCGAGTCCGTCTCCAGCCGTAGCGCCCGTCGCCACATTCCGGCCAGCAGGACGTCCTCCTCGCGCGGGTTGTCGCCCAGGTTCTGCTCGTACAGCGGGGTCATGTCGTACGGGTCCTGGAACCAGTCGATGTCCGCGGCGCCGCCGAGCTGATAGACCCCGGCCGTCTGGTCCACGTGCCACCCGTCGCTCACGGCCAGGAACTCCCGGTACGAGGGCGGCAGCCGCCGCCCCAGCCGCTCCTCGGCCGCGGTGATCGCCTCCTCGCCCGCCCCGGACCTGCCCAGGGAGACAGCAATCTGCCCTCTGATCTTGCCCTCGTCAGCGCGCGGAACCCACTCCTCCTGCCAACGTCCCAGGAAGTCGGGCCAGTTGAAAGACTCGCTACTCATGGCCGCATGGTGTCATCCGGCACTGACAACGGTGCCGGCCCTGCTCTCGTACAGCTGCGGCCAAGTGGCGGTTGCAACCGTCTCCTTGATTCGCAGCCGGGGACGCCGTCGCGGCAATGCCGGAACTGCTGCGGCAGCGGGCCGCTCCAGCAGCGGTGACGCCCACGTTTGCGCAGGTGAGGTAGGTTGAGCGCCTTGGATCAGGAAGCGCGCGATCGGGTCCACCTGCCACCCGGCGCTGTCCTCGTTGACCCGCAGGCCGACGTGGACCAGGACCTCGTTGAGGCCATCTCGGCGCCGGGAGAACACAACGGACTGTGGCGACCACCTTTGGAAGCACTCCTCCGCGCTGGCCTACAGCGATGGCCCCGACGGCTGGTGGTTCGCCAACGAGTCCGGCCCGGCTGGCTTCAGTCGCGGTGGAACTGTCGGCTCGATGTACTGGGCGAGGACCCGTTCGGTGATCCCCACCGTCCCTCAGAAGCCCGGATCGCAGTAGCCGCCCACCCCGAAATCATCGTTCTCACCGGCCTGTTCGCCTCCCCGCGCCGGCGAGACTACAGCCACCTGCCCGCCGAAATGGCGCGGCGGCTTGGCGTTGCTCCTCAGAAGTGGGTGGCGATCCCGAAGACTCGCCGGAGTTGAGTCATGTCGTGCCGATCGCGGTCCGTGGGTTCGTATCCCTGATGGAAGTAGACCTGCTGCTCGGCGGACAGACACGGGACAGGCGATCCCTTGATGGTGCCGGTCACGAAGCATGAGGAGGGATAGACAAAGGGACGCTCCGGTTCGAGTGACGCCTGCACCGCCGAGCCGTCGTCGGCGAAGACGAGGGGATGAAGGTCGATCTCTCGGCCGTCCGGAGTCGTGACCACGAACCGGATGGGCCTCCAACTCAGGCTCTCCTCGAAGCCCGCCTCGGCGAGAGCTGCACCCACGGCGGCCTCCTGTTCTTGCCGATGCATGAAGTCCAAGTCGCGGTGACGTCGGGTCTGTTCGCCGATCAGTGCGTCAATTCCCCATCCTCCGCCGAGCCAGACATCTACCTCTACCCGTCGCAGCGAAGCCAGGACAGACAACACGTCTTCAGCCGTCATCACGTGACGCAGGTTAGAAGCGATCACCTTGGACAGCGAACGAATTCCTCCGGCTGCGGCCAGGGGGTGTTTTGAAAGTCCCGCACAGCACCCACGGCGCCCGGCACGCACCCTCGCCGCACCGGCCGAAGCCCCAAGTACGTCCAGTACGAGGGC
>NZ_JBEXDZ010000102.1:0-33750 GCF_040606085.1 Streptomyces sp. NPDC005485
GCCGCCCACCTCGCGGGGGGCGGACCAGCCGCCCGGCCGGGCGGCGCCGCCGATGTGGAAGGCGTCGAGGCCCGCGGCGCGCAGACGGGGGACGTGGTCGAGCCGGAGGCCCCCGCCGACCATGATCCGCGGCTCGTATCCGGGTTCGCCGCGGCGGGCGGCCTCGGCGACGAGCGTGGCCAGGCCCTCGTCCACGCCGGACGCGGCGCCCGCGGTGAGATAGGCGTCCAGGCCCGGCAGGTCCGCGAGCTGCTTGCGCAGGGCGTCGCGGTCGACCGACCGGTCGATCGCACGGTGGAAGGTCCAGCGGCAGCCGTCCAGTTCGGCGACGATCCGCTCCACGGCGGGCAGGTCGGGGCCGCCGTGCTCGTCGAGGAACCCGAGCACGAACTCGTCCGCGCCCGCCGCGCGCAGGTCCCGTGCGACGCGTACGAGCGCGTCGACGTCCCCGGCCGCGAAGCCGTCCGCGCGGCGGAGCATCACGCGCAGCGAGATGTCCACGGCGGCGCGGATGCCGGTGAAGGTCTCCACCGGCGGGGTCAGACCGTCGGCGGCCATGTCGGTGACCAGCTCAAGGCGGTCCGCGCCTCCGGCCTGGGCGGCGACCGCGTCCTCCACACCGAGGGCGATCACCTCCAGGACTGCACGCTCGCTCATAGGACCTCTTCCCTTGGGACTCGGGGGCGGCTACAGGTCTAGTCCAATCCCAGCCTACGCCGATCCCGGGGCCCACCGCGAGAAGATCACGCCGATGGCGGCGCCGTGAGCGACCCCGAATGCCCGTCGGCCGGTCAGTCGGCCGCCGGCCGCCACTGGTCAGCCTCGCGTGCCGCCGCGCGTGCGCCGAGGAACCCCACGGTCAGGGAGACCGCGGCACACGCCGCGACGCCGGCTGCCAGGACCGGCCAGGACACGGAGCCCTCCTGCACCAGGGCGATGAAGAACACCGAGTGCCACGCGGTCACGGCCCCGGCGACCACGGTGGCGATCAGCAGGGGCACGGTGAGATGCCACGAGGTCACGGACCGGAACACCCGGCGATTGCCGGTCAGGACGGACAGCGGGGCGAGAACGTGCCGGATCCGTACGAACTCGGCCGCCGCGCTCACCGCACCGGCCACGAGGATGAAGAGGATGCCGGTGAGACCGTACAACTGGATCCAGTTCGCCAGGTGGGAGCGCGAGGACCCGAGCCAGTTCCCGCCCAGCGCCTGGACCTGCACCGAAGGATCGGGAAGCGTGTACGCGGCCTGCTTCACCGCGGAGAGCTGCCCCGGTGCCGGGGTCACGACCAGGAGGGACTGCGTACCGTCCGGCTTCACGGTGACCCGGGGGACCTGCCCGAACCTGAGGTCGCCGTACCAACGGCGCATCTCGTCGACCTGAGTGCTGCTCGCCCTCGCCGTCCCGCTGCCATCGGCGCAGGCCACGTGCAGGGTGCGCAGGTCGCGACAGGGCCCCGCGAGCGTCACCCACGGGTCTCTGGGCGCCCCCGGATCGTGGAAGGTGCGGGTCAGCAGCGCCGATCCGGGCGGGAGGGACGAGCGGAACCGGTCGGCCTGCGCGGCGGTCATACCGCCGGTGGACACCTCGATCACGGTGTCCTTGATCCGATCGTGCGTGAGTACGGCCGCGTGCGAGTGCAGTCCGAGCCTGCTGGTCCACACCTGCATCTGGGCGACAACCCCGATGCCGATCACCATGGCCAGCGCGAGACGCACGATGACGCCGGGATGCGCGTGCGTCCAGCGTCCGCCGATCAGCCGGCCCGCGTGTCCGCTCCGCCGCCCGTTGCCCGCGAGCCAGGCGCCCAGATGGCGGGTGACGAGAGCTACGACGGAGGAGAGAAAGGCCCACATGATGGCCGTCCCGGCGGTGAAGACGAAGACCTGTGCCCTCCTGGGCATGTACTGGCTGGTCAGGACCAGTGCGGCACCGACACCGCAGGCGACCAGACGCCAGGCGGGAACGCGGGAGGTGAAGGAGGCGGGGCGAGTGGACCTGCCGTCCCGGTGGACTCGGTGCGTGCCCACGACGATGCCAAGCACCAGCAGCAGGGACACGGCGGCCGAGGCGACGGCGGTGGGCCATGCGGCCGCCAGGTCGCGGTGATCGAGAAGGTATCCGGTGGGGGGAAGTCTTGTGTCCCACACGGAGGCGGCGGTGTACGGGACGAGCGCGACGAAGGTTCCCAGGGCTGCAGGGACCGCGGCCTCACCCAGGTTGACCAGCATCCGGTGCCGCCAGGTCCCGCCCAGCGCCTGCAGCAGGCTGCTGCGCCGGTCACGAGTACGGGAGCCGGCCCGCGCGGCGACCACGGTCAGGGCGAGGGCGGGCACCCCGGCCAGGAACCACAGCCCGACGACAGGGGAGCTCACGGGCCGCTGGTCGGCCATCTCCCCCGTCGCTCCACCGCCGCTTCCGAAGGCGGACACCGGCATCCACCGGTGATCGTCCTTCGGCGGTGTGCCGGCCACCCGCACGTAGGCGAACCGCTCGGACGGGGTGACCAGACCGTCGGGGTCGATGGTCCCGGCGAACTTTCCGTACCGGGTCAGAACCCCTTCCCCCTTCCCGGTCCTGACGAGTTCGGGTGAGAGCAGGACCTCGCCCGGCTTCGGCCAGCGGGTCACACCCGCGGGGACGGGGGCATCGGGGGTGAGCGGGTGGACGAACACGATGGACACGGGTGTGCTGCCGACGGAGTCGGCACCCTCCCGGTACAGCAGTGCGGCATGCCGCACACTGCCCGTGATCACCGAGCCTCTGGCGTCCGCCCTGGTCTCGCGGCCGTCGTAGGTGGCGAAGGCGGCCACGGTCGCCAGGGTGACCAGCGCGACGGCGGCCGCGGCGCCGAACAGACCCCACCGGCGCAGGCGGTCACCCGGGGCGGAGCGACCCGCGGCGAGGCCGATCCTGATCAGTTTGCCCGCGAGGCGGAGGTTCCTGCCCATCACACGACCCCGGCCTCGGCCAGGATCCCGCCCCGCAGCTCGTGGCGGCGGTCGGCCCGGCCGGCCACCGACAGGTCGTGCGTGACCAGCAGCAGCGCGCAGCGCCGGTCGCGGGCGGCGCTGAACAGCAGCTGGGCGACGCCCTCTTTGGCGTCGGGGTCGAGGGCGCCGGTGGGCTCGTCGGCCAGGAGGACCTCCGGCGCCGTGATCAGGGCGCGGGCGACGGCGGTGCGCTGGCGCTCGCCGCCGGAGAGCATGCCGGTGGGGGTGGAGTCGGCGGGGACGCCGAGCTCGTCGAGGAGTTCCTTCGCATCGCGGTACGCGTCCTGATGGCGGCCCCCGTCAAGCAGCACCGGCAGGGCGACGTTCTCCACCGGGCTTAGTTCGGGGAGGAGTTCGCCGAACTGGAACACCATGCCCATGGTCTCCCGCCGTACCTGCGCGAGCTGCCCGGACCCGAGCCCGGTGATCTCCCGCCCCCCGGCGGTGATGGTGCCCGCCTGCGGTTCGATCAGCCCGAGGACGCACATGAGCAGGGTCGACTTGCCGGAACCACTGGGCCCGGTCACCGCGACCGACTCGCCCGGCGCCACGGACAGTTCGACGTGGTCGAGAAGAATGCGCCCCTCGACCTGGTAGCACAGACCGCTCACGTGGAGCCCGGACGCATCACTTTGTTTCACAGAAACTAGCCTTTTGTCGCAGGAGTCGAGAAAACGGGAACGCCGCACCAGCCCGGACGGGCTGGTGCGGCAGATGCGATGTGGAGATCCGGTTTACGGGATGGTCCAGCTCGCCGCGCAGTCGTCCGGCGTGCCCTCGTTCTCGTCGCAGGCCTTGAACTTGTAGATCCTGGACCCGTCACCGGAATAGACGGTCGTTCCCGGGCCGCTGTGGTTCCACAGGGTTCGCTTCGTCTCCGAACTGGCCGTCCGGTAGTACTCCGCCTTCGCCGGGTCGCCGTCACTGCTGCCGTCCTTGACGGCTATCTTCCCGCTGTCGCCACCGTCGGCAGGCGACCAGGCATGGGCACCGCCACCGTAGGAGTCGGCTGCAACGGCCGTGGCCGTGGGCAACGCAAGACCTGCAACAAGGAACGCTCCGGCAATGAACTTGAGTCTCGACACTCTGTGTTCCCCTCCTGTGCCAAATGGCTCGTCTTCGGCCGTGGTCAAGTGGCCGACAGGCAGCCCGGGTTACCGCGCCATGGCGCCGATGCCGCGGTTCCGCGCTGTTACTCCCAGTTGTCGCAACATTCACACAGGTAACGCACAGGGGTCATGTTCTAAAGCCGCGTTGGCCGAAGAACGCCATCGCGGGATCGAAACTCTCGTACGTTTCAGGCCGCCCTCGAACGGCCGAGGGCAGTGCCAAGCGGAACAGCTTTCAGCGAGCACCTTCTCCCGGGTTTCCGCGCCGTGGAGTCCAAGCGGAACGTAGCGTTTCTTGGGCTTCCAGACGCTCCGCGAGGTGATTTCTCCGCCGCGAAGGGCAAGTCGAATGACCGGAACTGATCACCGGTGCGGGGCGGGTTCGGACCGTCAATCCTGCCGGGCGTAAAGCCGCAACGAGCGCTCCAGGCCCTTCTCCTCGTACGCGTGCGTCTCCACGTCCTCGCTCACGCGGGTGTACCCGGCGCGGGAAATGACGCGCTGGGAAGGGATGTTGGTGTGGTCGATGGCGGCGAAGAGGAGGTCCACGTCCTCGCGGGCGAGGGACCAGGCGGAGAGGGCGCCGAGGGCCTCGGAGGCGTAGCCGTTGCCGCGGGCCGACTCCGCCAGGTCGTAGCCGACCTCGGCGCGGCGCTCCTCGTCGGGGGTGCCGTGGAAGCCCATGCCGCCGACCGCGCGGCCGTCCTCGGTGCGGACCAGGACGAACATGCCCCACTCCGGGCGGTGCGTACCCGCCTCGTAGGACTTCGCGACCATGCCGGCGGCGAACCGGGTGCCCTCGAACGGGCCGTCCTCGACCCAGTCGAAGCCGCCGGTGCCGCCCGCGGACAGGTCGGCGGCGGCCGCGGGCGTGACCCCTTGCAGGGTGAGGCGCTCGGCGGGGATGACCAGGTTGTTGTTCCAGTGCCACTCGGTGAGCCGGGCACGGCCGGGCAGTTCGGCGCGGCCGGTGGCCCACAGGAGGGTCGGCCAGGGGGCGTCGCCGGGGCGGACGTGCGGGAAGATCCGGGCGAGGACGTCCGCGCAGAGTTCGGCCGGGGGCTCGTACGCCAGGCCCAGGCCCTCCGCGATGTCGTGCGTGTGCACCAGGACTTCGGTGATGCCCATCGCGGCGAAGCCCTCGCGGTTCGCGCTGCGGAAGGGGTACGGATGGAAGGCGCGCACCTCGCGGGGCGTCGTGCGCACGGTGGCGGCGAGCAGGGCGCCGGTCGTCTCGATCACGTCCACGTAGCCCGCGTTGTCGGTGCCGTCCTCCATGACGATGTCGAAGGGCACATAGTCCTTGGTCGCGCGTCCGGCCAGCTGGCCCGCGTACGCGATGAGATCACCGGCGATGTGCTCGGCCGTCTCGCGGCAACTCCAGTCCAGGCGGCCTGCCTTGGTCCCCTCCCAGTCCCGCTCGACCGCCGTCCGCAGCAGCGCCGCGCAGCTCGCGACGGCTTCCTCCACCTGGTCCCCACCCATGCTTCGCATGCGGCGAGAATAGGTGATCAGGGCTCGGCGCGTTCCGAATTATCCGTACGCTCTGTCCGGTTCGGGAGGTTTGGGCAGTCGGCCGACAGGACCACGCGTGACGCCCGCGTACGGCGTTGCAGGCGCAGGGAAACAGCCGCCGTACCCATCCCCGCCAGTGTCAGGGCCGCTCCCGCCCACGCCGTCGAGGCGTAGCCGAAGCCCGCGTCGATGACGGTGCCGCCGAGCCACGGGCCGCCGGTGTTGCCGAGGTTGAAGGCGGCCGTGGTGGTGGCGCCGGCCAGGGTGGGCGCGGCGCCCGCGACGTTGAACATGCGGGCGTTGAGCGCGGGGGCCGTGTAGAAGCAGACCACGCCGAGGCAGAAGGAGAGGACGACGGCAGCGATCGCGTACTGCCCCAGCAGGGCCAGCGCCACCAGTACGACCGTGTCGGCGGCGATGCCGGTCAGCAGCACACCGAAGAGGTGCGCGTCCGCGATGCGACCGCCGATCGTCGTACCGATCAGCGCGCCGACCCCGAACAGTGCGAGGACGGTCGGCACCCAGCCGTCGTCCATGCCCGCCACGTCCGTGAGCAGCGGGGCGAGATAGCTGAACGCGCAGAACACGCCGCCGGCCGCGAGCGCGATCATCGCGACGGAGAGCAGGACCTGCGGGTCGCGGTAAATACGGAGTTCCCGCTTGAGCTGGGGTTTCTCGGCGGACAGCGGGATGCGGGGGATGAGCGTGACGACGCCGACGAGCGCGATCGCGGAGGCCGCGCCGACCGCCCAGAACGCGGACCGCCAGCCCAGGTGCTCGCCGAGGAAGGCGCCCGCGGGGACGCCGAGCACGTTCGCGATCGACAGGCCGCCGATCATCACCGCGAGTGCGCGGGCCCGGGCGTTCAGCGGCACCATCGCCACGGCCACCGCCGCGCCCACCGCCCAGAACCCGGCGCAGGCCAGCGCGCTGATCACCCGGGACGCGAAGAGGACGCCGTAGGACGGGGCGAGCGCGCCCGCGACCTGGCCCACGCCGAAGACGGCGATCAGGGACACGAGGGTCGTACGGCGGGGCAGCCGCAGCGTCGCCACCGCGAGCAGCGGCGCGCCGATGACCATGCCGATCGCGAACGCTGATATCAGCAGCCCCGCCTGCGGAATCGTGACGTCCATGTCGTCGGCGATCGGCGGCAGCAGTCCGGAGAGCATGAACTCGCTGGTGCCCAGGGCGAAGACGGAGAGACCGAGGACGTAGACGGAGAGGGGCATGCGGGGCGGGCGGGGAGCGGAGGGGCGAGCGGCGGGTGCGGGCATATCACGGTCCAACGGTGGGGGTGTGGGGACGCATTCCCCTCTTGTCCTGTGGGCGGGCGCCGGTGTCGGCGGGTCAGTCCGTCAGCCGGGCCAGCTCCGTGCGGAGGTTCTCGCGGGCCAGGGGCTCCCACTCCCGTGCACCGTAGGGCGTGGTGAACAGCCTTGGGAGGTTCAGGAGTTGGCTGAGTACGGCGGCCCGGCCCGAGCGGAACGCCTCGTCCGGGACGAAGCCGTACTCCTCGCGCACCGCGGCCGTGTACGCGGCGTACGCCGTCGCGGGCGCCGCCAGGATCGCCAGGTCCGCGTCGCACAGGACGGCGCCGTTGGAGTCGCCGGGCTCGGGGGCGTGTGTGACGGTGAGGCGGACCAGGCGGGCGACCTCGGCGGTACGGGCCGGGGAGAGCCCCGCCTCCGGGAGGGCGCGCTCGGCCAGGCGCGCGGAACGCTCCTCGTTCGTCGACCGTTCCGGGAGGTAGACCGCGTCGTGGAACCAGGCCGCCAGACGGACGGCCTCCGGATCCTCGGCGTGCTCCTTCTCCACCTCGATCAGCACGTCGATGCGGTCGAGGACCGCCACCAGGTGCTCGACCGTGTGGTACCGCCGTTGCGGCTCCGACCAGCGGCGCAGCAGGTTGTCGGCGTACGGGGACGGGTCGGGCCGGCCGGCGCCGTCGCGCGCCGCCGTGAGGGTGCGCCGCCAGCGGTCGCGCAGTGTGTCGTGATCGGCCATGCGTTCATTCTCCCGTGCGGCCCCGCATCCACCCCTAGCGTGGGGCCATGACTACTACGGACCCGCACGACGACGTACGTGATCCGGAACTTCCCGGACGGCTGCTGCTTGTGGAGCGCGATGCGCTGATACCCCTCCTGCGGTCGCGCCCCGACTCCGACTTCGCCCTGCGGACCGCCTGCCCCGGCTGGACCGTGCGGGACGTGCTGGCGCACTGCTCGTCCGCGTTGATGCGGGTGGTGGAGAGCCGGTACGAGAAGGACGTGTTCAGCCCCGCCGCGAACGACCGGGACATCGCCGAGCGGGACGACTGGTCGCATGCGCGGGTCGTCGACGAGCTGGAACGGGGGATGACCGAGGCCGGGCCCGTGATCGCCGCGGCCGGAGGGATCATCGACCCGGTGGCGCTCGGGGAGTGGGTGCATGCGGGGGATGTGCGCGAGGCGTTCGGGGTCGCGGGGGCGTACGGGGGTGACGGGCTGCCGCACGCGCTCGCCCTGCTGGCCCGGATCACCCGGGTGAAGGGCCACGTGCCGCTGCACGCGGACCTCGACGACGTGGACGAGCCGCTGCGGCTGGGGGGAGTACCGGGGGACGGGCCTCCCGCCCGCTACCTCGGCGACGCCGCCACACTGATCCGCCTCTACGCGGGGCGGCCCCTGGTGGGGACGCGGTACGAGCTGGTGGGGGCGCGGGAGGGGGAGCTCAACATCTTCGCGTGATGCGTGATGCGTGACGCCGCAGAACCCCGCCGGTTGCGGCCGAGTGGCCCTAAGACGGCCAGGCCCGCCCCTTGGGCCTGCGCAACCCCGAGTCGGTCAGCAGTCGTACCACCTCGCGGCTGCTCACCTCGACCGCTCCGGCCGCGACGACATCGGCGTAGCGGTGCGAGGGGATGTCGTAGTGGTCGCGCTCGAACGCCCGTGGTGGGACGCCCAACCCGGCGGCGAACCCGTGCAGTTCGTCGAACGAGACGTCGCTGACGAGGTGGGACCAGAGCCGTCCGTGCCCCGGCCAGGTCGGCGGGTCGATGTACACCGTCACGACGAGGACGTCCCGCCGGTGGCCGGCCCCAGCGAGCCCACCGACGCGACCCGGACGCCTGCCTTGTGGCACACCCAGTGCGGGTCGGGTCCCAGCTCGGGCTCGACGTCCAGGGCGTGCGGGTCGCCGGAGACGCAGACGGGGCACAGCGGCCAGCGCCCGAACCGCTCGAGAAGGGCGTCCTGGACGTCCTGGGCGATCAGCCCGGCGACGAAAGCAGCACCCTCCGGCCACTGCTCGACCCACCAGCGGCGCTGTACGACGGACTCCTCGACGAGGGAGACGACGTCGGCCTCGGCCACCTCGCGCGAGACGAGATCGGCGAGCACCAGGGCGCGAGCCGCGTGCAACGCCTGCTCAAGGGGGCTGATGGGATCCATGGACCCATTGTGCGCACCCTTGACCCCATCCCCCAAAGGAAAATATCTTTCAGGATGTGACCCCAGACGTGAAGGAAATTTTCGCAGGCGAGGCGCCGCCCGCCCCCGCCGCGCTCGCGGCCAAGGTGCGGACGCTGGCCCCCTCGATGACCCGCTCCATGCAGCGCGTCGCCGAGGCCGTCGCCGGCGACCCGGCCGGCTGCGCGGCCCTGACGGTCACCGGTCTCGCCGAGCTCACCGGCACCAGCGAGGCGACCGTGGTCCGCACCGCCCGCCTCCTCGGCTACCCCGGCTACCGCGACCTGCGCCTCGCGCTCGCCGGCCTCGCCGCCCAGCAGCAGTCGGGCCGCGCGCCCGCCGTCACCGCGGACATCGCGGTCGACGACCCCATCGCCGACGTGGTCGCCAAGCTCGCCTACGACGAGCAGCAGACCCTCGCCGACACTGCGGCCGCACTCGACACGGTCCAGCTCGGCGCCGCCGTCACCGCCCTCGCCGCCGCCCGCCGTATCGACGTGTACGGGGTGGGCGCGTCCGGGCTGGTCGCCCAGGACCTCACCCAGAAACTGCTGCGCATAGGTCTCATAGCCCACGCGCACAGCGACCCGCATCTCGCCGTCACCAACGCCGTGCAGCTGCGCGCCAAGGACGTGGCGATCGCGATCACCCACTCGGGCTCGACGGGAGACGTCATCGAACCGCTCCGCGTCGCCTTCGAGCGCGGTGCCACGACGGTGGCGATCACCGGCCGTCCCGACGGCCCGGTCACGCAGTACGCGGACCACATCCTCACCACCTCCACGGCCCGCGAGAGCGAGCTGCGACCGGCGGCGATGTCCTCGCGTACGAGCCAACTGCTGGTCGTGGACTGTCTGTTCGTGGGTGTGGCCCAGCGGACGTACGAGACGGCGGCGCCCGCGCTGTCCGCGTCGTACGAGGCACTGGCGCACCGCCACAGCCCGCGCGGCGGCGCCCGCCGCTAGCGCGCCCGCCCCCGCACCTGCCGTCTCGCCGTCCCACCTCTCTCCTTTACCCGCGCACCGGAAAGAGCCGCCGTACATGACCTCCCCTCTCGACGCCTCGTCCCCCTACCGCGATCTGCGAGCCGAGCTGGAGACGCTGACCACCGAGGCATTCCGTCCCGAACTGTCCGGGATCGACCGGCTGGCGACGCTGGAGATCGCCCGGATCATGAACGCGGAGGACGCGACCGTGCCGACGGCGGTCGCCGAGCGGCTCCCGCTCATCGCCGCCGCGATCGACGACATCGCGGAGCGCATGGCGAAGGGCGGCCGCCTCCTCTACGCCGGTGCCGGCACGGCGGGCCGCCTGGGCGTACTGGACGCCTCCGAGTGCCCGCCCACCTTCAACACGGACCCGTCGCAGGTGGTGGGCCTGATCGCGGGCGGCCCCGAGGCCATGGTCACCTCGGTCGAGGGCGCGGAGGACTCCAGGGAGCTGGCGGCGGCGGACCTGACGCGGCTGTCGCTGACCGCCGACGACACGGTGGTCGGCGTCTCCGCCTCGGGCCGCACGCCGTACGCGATCGGCGCGGTCGAACACGCCCGTGCGCAGGGCGCGTTGACGATCGGCCTGTCCTGCAACGCGGGCAGCGCCCTGGCGGCCGCCGCCAACCACGGCATCGAGGTCGTCGTCGGCCCCGAGCTGCTCACGGGCTCCACGCGCCTCAAGGCGGGCACCGCACAGAAGCTCGTCCTCAACATGCTGTCCACGATCACGATGATCCGGCTCGGCAAGACGTACGGGAACCTGATGGTCGACGTACGCGCCTCGAACGAGAAGCTGCGCGCCCGCTCCCGCCGTATCGTCGCGCTGGCCACGGGCGCCCCCGACGAGGAGATCGAGAAGGCCCTCGCGGCGACGGACGGCGAGGTGAAGAACGCGATCCTGGTCATCCTGGGCGAGGTGGACGGCCCCACGGCAGCCCGCCTTCTGGAGGAGAGCGCGGGCCACCTGCGCGCGGCGCTCACCGCGGCGGCGCCCTGACGAGCACGCTCAGGGGGTGAGCACTCCTTCCCCCTCCGCCACGGCCGCCGCGATCCTCCCGCTGGTCGGCGGCCCCGCCAACATCACGTCCATCGCCCACTGCATGACCCGCCTACGGCTCGGTCTGCGGGACCGCGGCCCGGTCGACGAGGACGCGCTGAAGGCACTGCCCGCCGTACTCGGCGTGGTCGACGACGACACGTACCAGATCGTGCTGGGCCCGGGCGCGGTCGCACGGGTGGCCCCGGAGTTCGAGCGCCTCGTCTCCACCAGTGCAAACGAACCGGCCGCCCGCGGCGCCCAGTTGAAAGAATCCCAGCGCAGGCGCAACGCGACCCCCCTCAAGCTCGCCCTGCGCCGCATCGCCAACATCTTCGTCCCCCTCATCCCCGCCCTGATCGGCTGCGGAGTCATCGCAGGCCTCAACGGCCTGCTGGTCAACGCCGGTTGGCTGCCCTCGCTCACCCCCGCACTGACGGCCATCGCCTCCGGCTTCATGTCACTGATCGCGGTCTTCGTCGGCTACAACACGGCGAAGGAGTTCGGCGGGACGCCGGTCCTCGGCGGGGCGGTGGCAGCGGTCATCGTGTACGCGGGGGTCGCCAAGGTGACGGCGTTCGGCATGACGCTCGCGCCCGGCCAGGGCGGTGTGCTGGGCGCGCTGGCCGCCGCACTCCTCGGGACGTACGTCGAGCGGTGGTGCCGCACCTGGGTCCCGGAAACCCTCGACGTGCTGGTCACCCCCACCCTCACCGTCCTCCTCGCCGGCCTGACCACGCTCTACGGCCTCATGTACGCGGCCGGGGAGATCTCCTCCGCCATCGGCACAGCGGCGGACCGGCTGCTGTCCACCACCGGCGCCTTCGCGGGCCTCGTCCTGGGCGGCCTGTTCCTCCCCCTGGTGATGCTGGGTCTGCACCAGGCCCTGATCCCCATCCACACCACCCTCATCGAGCAGCAGGGCTACACGGTCCTGCTCCCCATCCTGGCCATGGCGGGCGCGGGCCAGGTGGGCGCGGCGATGGCGGTGTACGTCCGCCTGCGCCACGACCACTCCCTCCGTACGACGATCAGGTCGGCGCTCCCCGCGGGCCTGCTCGGCGTCGGCGAACCCCTGATCTACGGCGTCTCCCTCCCCCTCGGCCGCCCGTTCCTCACGGCCTGCGCGGGCGGCGCGGCGGGCGGCGCCTTCATCGGCTTCTTCTCGATGCTCGGCGAAAAGGTGGGCTCCACGGCGATCGGCCCCTCGGGCTGGGCTCTGTTCCCGCTGCTGGCCGGAAACAGGGGTCTGGGCCTGACGGCGGCGATCTACGCGGGCGGACTGCTGACGGGTTACGCGGTGGGGTTCGGGGCGACGTACTTCTTCGGTGCGGTGAAGGTGAGTGCCGACGATGTCAGTGGCGTGTGTGACGCTGGTGTTCCGACAGCACACCGCCCGGCGGAGGGGACGAGGACACCGTGAAGGGGACGAGGACACCGTGAACCACGCACAACTGACCCAGCTGGGTCGCGCCCTGCGGGTCCTCGGCGAGCACGGGGACGCCCTGACCACCGACACCCCCGACGCGAAGCTGCACGAGGTGAAGGCCGACCTGAAGCGGGCGCTGGACCTGCTGGACGAGAGCGTCAGCAGCGCGGCGCCCACCACGCGCTGCGCCGAGCATCCACAGGGCCCGGTCGACGAGGACGCCTCCGACCTGTGCCTGCTCTGCGAGACCCGCCGCCGCGCCGCCCGCCGCTCCCAGGTCAACGGCGCGTACGCGAGTGCTCGCGCCGACGCCCGGGGCACCGACCCCGCGCAGAGCCACTCCCGCTACGGCGTACGGGCCGACCGGCCACAGCCCCAGCAGCGCTGGCTCCCGGAGATGTGGACCGGCCAGGCGTGGCAGCTGTGCGGCACCCCACGCCGCGACCGCCAGGAGGCCGAGGCCTACCTCGCCGCCCAGCGCAGAGTCCCGCAGCCCGCCATGTCCTACCGCCTGGTCCACGAGTTCACCGACTACGAGGTCCTGCGCATCTGGGGCGAGCCACGGAAGATCGACATCGAGCCGATGGGGAACCTGTAGAGCTGTAGTCCTTCGACGCCTGGGTGGGTCACGGCAGCGGAGAGCGCTTCGGGGTCGGGGCTGGGCGGGCTCACGGCAGCGGAGAGCCGTTCGAGGCCGGGGCGAGGCAGGCTCACGGCAGCCGAGAGGCCTTCGAGGCCGGGGCTAGGCGGGCTCACGGCAGCCGGCCCTCTCGGTTGATCCGCTGGACCCGCTCCCGCAGCACCTCCCCTGGCGACGCACCTCTGCCCCTCTCTCAGCCGCAATTGGAACATTTGAGCACAGCCGAGAGAATCAAAGAGCCCTGGCCAGGCCTTTTTCCCAACTCCACTACTCAAATGCGCCGATTGGTGCCAGAAGCGAGACCAGAGCATTGCCGATGAGGCAGGTGATGTCTGAGTGACCAGCGCGGTCCATCAGCCATGCTCCCGCACCCCCAGAGAACCTCCGAGCCCTCCCACCCACCACAGCTCTCACCGCCAAGCCCCACCCGGCGTGCCGCCACCCACCGACCGCGCTCCGCCCGCCGGCCGCCCGCCTAAGCCGACTTGGCGTGCCCCCACCCGCCGACCGCACGTCGTTAAGCCCACCCGGCGTCCCCCCACCCTGCCTCCGCGCCCCACCCACCGGCCGGGCGCCGCTAAGCCGACTTGGCGTGCCGCCGCTCTGCCTCCGCGCCCTGCCCACCGACCGCACGCCGCTAAGCCCACCCGGCGTGCTGGCGAGGCGCGCATGCGCCCCCTACCCCGGCCCGCTCCCCAGCCGACCCCACAGGCCGCCCACCCGGGGACCCCTCACCCCCGGGCCGCTCGCTCGCTTCTCACCCGTGGTGGAGTGGTCCGAGTCAAGGGTGGAGCGCAGCGGAATCGGCGTAGCCGACGCGTAGCGCCCTTTACTCGGGGCGCGGAAGCACGACACTGGCAACGAAGCGGGCAGACCCCACAGCCACCTCACAAACGAGGGCCCGCCGAGAAACCCCCCGCTCCCGCTGACCCGCCGTGAGCAGCAGTGAGCAGCAGTGAGGCAACGTCGGTAAACGCAAGCCCGGCGTCTAGAAACGGGCGGCGCCTCGGCGTAGGTGAGCGTATTTGCCGGTGGAACATGCGCTACCTCGTGACGGCCGACCCGCGCGCTGCGACGTTGGGCGCATCCGACCGAGGAGGCAAAGATGCCTGGATACGCCAAGAGCGACGCGGAGGCCAAGGAGAGGCTTCTCGCCTACTGCGACAAGATCGACCTCGACCCGGCGTGGATCAGCGACAGCAAGTGGGACACCACCATCAGGATCGCCCGCCAGAAGGAGTACGGCTGGGACGAGGCCGAGAACACGATCGACAGCGACAAGACCGAGATAGCCGGGGCCAAGGCCAAGGAGGCTCGCCAGGCAAAGCTCGACGGGGACGCGAGCAATCTGATGAACACCATCTTGGCCACCCCCGCCCTGAACAACACCCCCGCGCACAGGATGCTGGTCCAGTGCGCCGCCGCCTACGTGGGGGGCATCAGGACCAACCTGGGGTACGGCTCGAAGATGACGCGGGCGGCGTACGCGACCGTGCGCGGCCAGTGGACCCAGATTTCCCAGCAAGCCGGGGGCGGCGTGTACACGGCGTTCGTGAGCCATGACCCGCAGGACAAGGCCGCGTTGGGCAAGATCTGGGTCGGCGACACCCTGGCCGTACGCGGCGTCCAGGGCAACCTGCTCGTGAGGATCGGCGGCATGCGCTTCAACATGCACGTCGACATCACGGACTGAAGCCGGCGGCCGGCAACCGCCGATCACCCCTGACGCGGCTTCCGGAAGCTCAGTCCACCGGCAGCCGCGTCACGCTCGACACCTTCAGCTGCACCGGAAGCGCGCCCGTGTCGAGCTGGGCCGCCAGTTCCTGGGCGGAGCGCTGGGTGAAGTTGCCCGAGATCTCGGCATTACCGCCGGTGAGTGCCTGAGCGACCATCGGGGCGGACAGCACGGTGTCGTCGAGGACGATCGCGAACTGGTTGGCCGGGGACTGCTGCTTGGCCAGCCGCCCTGTGACGTCCCCGAACCGCTTGGACCCCGCCGCCGTGAACTTCAGCTGGACCATCCAGCCCGCGCCCTGGTTCTTGTCGTACGTCGCCTTCGCGTCGGACACGTCCGTCCCCGGAACGGCGACCGCTTCGAGCACGTACTTGGTGAGGGCGTTGTCCCCCTGTCCGCACGCCGTGAAGGCATCCGGCGTAGCGGGGACCGGCGCCCGGCACTCGTCCTTCGTCTTGACGGCCGTCTGGCCCAGCACCGGCCGGAACCCCAACTCGGCTGTCCGCCCGAGGGACTTCAGCGCCTCCTGGCTGTCCCCGGGCTGGGTGGCCACGATCTCTCCGTTCCGGACGGTGACCTCCACGCCCGCCATCCCCGCCTCCGCCGCCCGCTTCCGCATCAACTCGGCGGTCCGCTCCACCTCCGCGTCACCCCGCGACCCTTCGACGGAGAAGTCGACGGAGGTCAGCTTCCACCGACCCGAGGCCGAGGCCGAAGAAGAGGCCGACGGAGTCTCCACGGGCGCCTTGGACCCCGTACCAGCGCTGTGATCCTCAGCCGTGGATCTCCCGTCCCCTCCTGCTCCCGTCAGATCCGGCGAGGAGCCGCCACAGGCCCCCAACGTCGCACACGCCACCGCAACGGCACCGATCCCGACCGCAACCCTGCGCATCCCTGCCATGTGTCCCCCCAAGGCTCTGTCCCGGTGTGACCGTGAGGCAGTCCGCGCTCATGCGACCCCCCGAGCCGCATGCCATGGTGACAGCAACCCACCCCCACGGACAGGCAGTTGTCACGAGATCCACCCGAAGGCGGCATCCCCATCGCTATGGGGCGGCCCCTCCGGAACGTCCGGAACCTGCGCGTTACGCGTTTGTCTGCGAGACCTCCGCCGACTCGCCCGCGTCGGGAGTGATGGCCGGCTCCGCCGGTGTCGCGTCGGTTCGGCGTCCCGGGAGGAACGATGCCAGGACGAAGGCGAGGATCGCCGCGCCGGCGCCGATGGCCATGACGACCTTGAAGCCGTTCTCGGAGGGGAGGGCGTGGGAGCCGAGATCGGTGGTCATCTGGGCGAGGACGACGCCGGCGATGGCGCTGGCGAACGACGTACCGATGGACCGCATCAGGGTGTTGAGGCTGTTCGCGGCGCCCGTCTCGGAGGCGGGCACGGCGCCCATGATGAGGGCGGGCATGGCGCCGTAGGCGAAGCCGACACCGGCGCCGATGACGCAGGAGACCAGGACGAGGTGCCAGACCTCGGACATCAGCAGGATGTTGAGGCCGTAGCCCGCGGCGACGATGACGGCGCCGCACATCAGCGTGATCTTCGGGCCCTTCGTCTTGGTGATCGCGGCGGAGACGGGCGCCATGGCCATCATCACCAGACCCTGCGGGGCCATCACGAGACCGACGGTCATCATGGACCTGCCGAGGCCGTAGCCGGTCTGTTCGGGCAGCTGGAGCAGCTGCGGCAGGACCAGCGACATGGCGAACATCGAGAAGCCGAACGCGATGGACGCGAGGTTGGTGAACAGCACCTGGCGGCGCACGGTGGTGCGCAGGTCCACCAGCGGCTGGGCGGTGCGCAGCTCGTAGAAGCCCCACGCCACCAGCACGAGGAGCGCCACGGCGAAGAGACCGAGGACGGTCCCGCTCGTCCAGCCCCAGTCGGCGCCCTTGGAGACGGCCAGCAGCAGGGACACCAGACCGATGGCCATACCGATGGAGCCGACCAGGTCGAAGCGGCCGCCGGTGCGGACCTTGGACTCCGGTACGAACGTCAGGACGAGCGCGAAGGCGACGACGCCGAGCGAGGCGGACGTCCAGAACAGGATGTGCCAGTCGAAGTTGTCGGCGATGAAGGCGGCGGCGGGCAGACCGAGGGCGCCGCCCACCCCGAGCGAGGCGCTCATCAGCGCGGTCGACCCGGCGAGCCGCTCGGCGGGCAGCACGTCCCGCATGACGCTGATGCCGAGCGGGACCACGGCGGCCGCGAGGCCCTGGAGAGTGCGGCCGACGATGGCCGGGACCAGCGAGTCGGCCATCGCGACGACGAGTGAACCGGTGACCAGCAGCACCAGGCTGACCAGGAGCATGCGGCGCTTGCCGAACATGTCGCCGAGGCGGCCCGCGACCGGGGTGGCGACGGCGGCGGCCAGCAGCGTGGCGGTGATGGCCCAGGCGGTGTTCGACGCCGAGGCGTCGAGGTACTTGGGCAGCTCGGGCACGATCGGGATGACGAGGGTCTGCATCAGCGAGACCACGATTCCGGCGAAGGCCAGGACCGCCACCACGGCGTTCGACCGCGGCGGGGCGGAACCGCCCGCCGCGGCGGGTCGGGCGAGGGCGTCGGACATGGAAGGGCCTCCGTCGGATGAGCGGGACTGTGCGACCTACCGAACTACTTGACTTACGCAAGCTTAAGTCACTTGATTGACTTAAGCAAGGTGACCAGATCAGCACCGTCGGACCCCCGCACGCCCACCCCGGACACGCCTGAGGGCGGCACCCCGACCGATGTCGGGGTGCCGCCCTCACAAACTCGTGGGTGCCGCCCTCACAAACTCAGGGGCGTGCGGCCAAACTCAGGAGCGTGCAGCGCGCGCCACGCGGCGCGCTCGCCTCAGCTCAGCTCAACGACCCCAGCGAAGCCGCGTCGTACGCCGCCAGCTCGTCGTAGCGGCCCGCCAGGACCTTCGCCGCCCACTGCGGGTCCTGAAGCAGCGCGCGGCCGATGGCGACCATGTCGAACTCGTCGCGCTCCAGGCGGTCGAGGAGGTCGTCGATGCCCTTGACGGCGGAACCCTCGCCCTCGAAGGCCTTGAGGAACTCGCCGTCCAGGCCGACCGAGCCGACCGTGATGGCGGGCTTGCCGGTGATCTTCTTCGTCCAGCCGGCCAGGTTGAGGTCCGAGCCGTCGAACTCGGGCACCCAGTAGCGGCGGGTGGAGGCGTGGAAGGCGTCCACTCCGGCCTCGGCGAGCGGCGTCAGGATCGCCTCCAGCTCCTCCGGGGACTCGGCGATCCGGGCGTCGTACGCCTGCTGCTTCCACTGCGAGTAGCGGAAGATGACCGGGAAGTCCGGGGAGACGGCGGCGCGCACCGCGGCCACGATCTCCGCCGCGAACTTCGTACGGGCGACGGGGTCACCGCCGTACCCGTCGGTGCGGACGTTGGTGCCGGCCCACAGGAACTGGTCGATCAGGTAGCCGTGGGCGCCGTGCAGCTCGACCCCGTCGAAGCCGATGCGCTCGGCGTCGGCGGCGGCCGCGGCGAAGGCGCCGATGACGTCGTCGAGGTCGGTCTGCGTCATGGCCTTGCCGGTGACCTTGCCGCCCTCCTTGTGAAGGCCGGAGGGGCCGACGGCAGGGGCGTCCGCGAACGGCGGCTCGCCCGCCCGGCGCACCATGCCGATGTGCCAGAGCTGCGGCACGATCGTGCCGCCCGCCGCGTGCACCGCGTCGGCGACCTTCGCCCAGCCCGCGAGCTGCTCCTCGCCGTGGAAGCGCGGGATGCTGTCGCTCTGCCCGGCCGACTCGTGGCCGACGTACGTGCCCTCGGTGACGATCAGGCCGACGCCCGCGGCGGCCCGGCGGGCGTAGTACCCGCTCACGTCCTCGCCGGGAACGCCGCCCGGGGAGAACTGCCGGGTCATGGGCGCCATCGCGATCCGGTTCGGGACGGTCAGACCGTTGATGGAGACGGGCCGGGACAGGATCTCGGCCGCACGGCCGGCGGGGGCACTGAGGGACACGCGGAACTCCTTGGGACTTCGGGACTCACCGGGGGACATAACGCACGGTATGTGCGCATGCATCGACTCTCCCATGTCAACGGCTCCGCAGACCCCGGAATTCCGCCCGTATCCGCCGGTCGGGGTGTGATCCCGGATACGCCCGAGGGCGGTACCCCCTCCAAGAAGGGGTACCGCCCTCGGAACTGACAGACTCCGCCGATCCGTGAAGGATCAGAAGTCCATGTCACCGCCCGGCATGCCGCCCGGAGCGCCGCCCGCGGCGGCCTTCTCCGGCTTGTCGGCGATGACGGCCTCGGTGGTCAGGAACAGCGCGGCGATGGACGCGGCGTTCTGCAGGGCAGAGCGCGTGACCTTCGCCGGGTCGATGATGCCTTCGGCGATCATGTCGACGTACTCACCGGTCGCGGCGTTCAGGCCGTGACCGACGGGCAGGTTGCGCACCTTCTCGACGATGACGCCACCCTCGAGACCACCGTTGACGGCGATCTGCTTGAGCGGGGCCTCCAGGGCGAGCTTCACGGCGTTGGCGCCGGTCGCCTCGTCACCCGAGAGCTCGAGCTTCTCGAAGACCGAGGAAGCCTGGAGCAGGGCCACGCCACCACCGGCGACGATGCCCTCCTCGACGGCCGCCTTCGCGTTGCGAACGGCGTCCTCGATGCGGTGCTTGCGCTCCTTGAGCTCGACCTCGGTGGCGGCACCGGCCTTGATGACGGCCACGCCGCCGGCCAGCTTCGCCAGACGCTCCTGGAGCTTCTCGCGGTCGTAGTCCGAGTCGCTGTTCTCGATCTCGGCGCGGATCTGGTTGACGCGACCGGCAACCTGGTCCGCCGAGCCCGAGCCGTCGACGATCGTCGTCTCGTCCTTGGTGATGACCACCTTGCGGGCACGGCCCAGCAGGTCGAGACCGGCGTTCTCCAGCTTGAGGCCGACCTCCTCGGAGATGACCTCGCCGCCCGTGAGGATGGCGATGTCGCCGAGCATGGCCTTGCGGCGGTCACCGAAGCCCGGGGCCTTGACGGCGACGGACTTGAAGGTGCCACGGATCTTGTTGACGACCAGGGTCGACAGGGCCTCGCCCTCGACGTCCTCGGCGATGATCAGCAGCGGCTTGCCGCCCTGCATGACCTTCTCCAGGAGCGGGAGCAGGTCCTTGACGTTCGCGATCTTGGAGTTCGCGATCAGGATGTACGGGTCGTCGAGGACGGCCTCCATACGCTCCATGTCGGTGGCGAAGTACGCCGAGATGTAGCCCTTGTCGAAGCGCATACCCTCGGTGAGCTCCAGCTCCAGACCGAAGGTCTGGGACTCCTCGACGGTGATGACGCCTTCCTTGCCGACCTTGTCCATGGCCTCGGCGATGAGCTCGCCGATCTGGGTGTCGGCGGCGGAGATGGAGGCCGTGGAAGCGATCTGCTCCTTGGTCTCGACATCCTTGGCCTGCTCAAGGAGGGCACCGGAGACGGCCTCGACGGCCTTCTCGATACCGCGCTTGAGGGCCATCGGGTTGGCACCGGCGGCTACGTTGCGCAGGCCCTCGCGGACCAGCGCCTGCGCCAGAACGGTCGCCGTGGTCGTACCGTCACCGGCGACGTCGTCCGTCTTCTTGGCGACTTCCTTGACCAGCTCGGCGCCGATCTTCTCGTACGGGTCCTCGAGCTCGATCTCCTTGGCGATGGAAACACCATCGTTGGTGATCGTGGGGGCGCCCCACTTCTTCTCGAGGACGACGTTGCGGCCCTTGGGGCCAAGGGTGACCTTGACGGCGTCGGCGAGCTGGTTCATCCCGCGCTCGAGACCGCGCCGTGCCTCCTCGTCGAACGCGATGATCTTGGCCATGTGAAGTGGTCCTCCCGGACTGGGGTGGAATCTCCAGGACCGCGCCCGCGCCCGCGACGGACGGCCTGCCGGCCTCGTGGTTCCTTGCCCCACTTGGCCTGCGAGCCTCACCGACCCGGTCCTCGTTATCACTCTCACCTTCAGAGTGCTAACGCCAATGATTAGCACTCGCCCCTGCCGAGTGCAAGCGGCTCGGGTTGATCCCCAGGTGAGCAGGGGGGCGCGTGCGCGGGGCGCGGGGCCGTCCGCCCGCATCCCTGGGCACGCCGAAGGGCTCGTACCCCTGGAGGTACGAGCCCTTCGTCACGTCGCTGTTTGTGTTCAGTCGGCGCGTGCTTCAGCCGGCAGCCAGTCGGACCATGTCCGCCTGCGGCCCCTTCTGACCCTGCGAGATCTCGAACTCGACCCGCTGGCCCTCTTCAAGGGTGCGGTAGCCGTCCATCTGAATCGCGCTGTAGTGGACGAATACATCCGCACCACCGTCGACCGCGATGAAGCCGTACCCCTTCTCCGCGTTGAACCACTTGACGGTGCCCTGAGCCATGCCTAACTCCCCTATTACTGGCCCTTGCACAGATCCACACTTCGTGGATCCGGGTCAGACCTCACCCCCCAACGGTTGGGGGTGTGCGCCGGAACGCGTCGACCGCGGCTGAATGTATCTGTCCAACTGCCGTCTGCAACAGGTCAATCGGACGAGAATTCTGGGCATGACCGATCGGGAAAATGCGGAGAATTTGCGCAGATTCAGGGCAAGTCGGGCCCCATAAATGCCATAAACGGCTAGAAATGATGGGGCACTTTGGCTGCTTCTTATCGGGTGTCGGGCGAGAACTCATATGCGCCCGGCATGAGGACGACTCGGAAAGCGAAGCAGGTTCCCCAACTGTACCGCGCTCAACCATACAGAATTGCCCCCTCCGTTTCTCTTACGGAGAGGGCAATTCGATGAACAATGAGTGACAGCCGTTACCGAAGGTAACGAAAGGGGCGGTCAGCCTCCGGCGACGGCCGGGATGATCGAGACGCCCGCGCCGTCCGGCGTCACCGTCTCCAGACCCTGCTCGAAGCGGACGTCGTCGTCGTTGACGTACACGTTGACGAAGCGGCGCAGCTTGCCCTGGTCGTCGAGAACGCGGGCGGCGATGCCCGTGTGGTTCTTCTCCAGGTCGGCGATGACGTCGGCGAGGGTCGCGCCCTCGGCGCTCACCTCGGCCTGGCCGCCGGTGTAGGTGCGCAGGATGGTGGGGATGCGGACGTTGACGCTCATGATGCGAGGCCAGCCTCTCGGAAGGAGTCCAGGTTCGGGCGGATGGTCGCGGTCAGGCCGGTGCCGGCCACCGCGTCCAGGGTCTTGAGGCCGTCGCCGGTGTTCAGCACGACGGTGGTCAGGGTCGGGTCGAGCAGACCGTTCTCGATCAGCTTCTTCGCGACACCCACCGTCACGCCACCCGCCGTCTCGGCGAAGATGCCCTCCGTCCGCGCGAGCAGCTTGATCGCGTCCACGACCTGCTCGTCGTTCACGTCCTCCACCGCACCGCCGGTACGGCGTGCGATGTCGAGCACGTACGGCCCGTCGGCCGGGTTGCCGATGGCGAGCGACTTGGCGATGGTGTTCGGCTTCTGCGGGCGTACGACGTCGTGGCCGGCCTTGTAGGCGACGGACACCGGCGAGCAGCCCTCGGCCTGGGCGCCGAAGATCTTGTACGGCTTGTCCTCGACGAGGCCGAGCTTGATCAGCTCCTGCAGCCCCTTGTCGATCTTCGTGAGCTGGGAGCCGGAGGCGATGGGCACCACGAGCTGGTCGGGCAGCTGCCAGCCGAGCTGCTCGCAGATCTCGTACGCCAGGGTCTTGCTGCCCTCCGCGTAGTACGGGCGCAGGTTGACGTTGACGAAGCCCCAGCCCTCGCCGGCCGGGTCGCCGATCAGCTCGGAGCAGAAGCGGTTCACGTCGTCGTAGTTGCCCTCGATGCCGACGAGCTCGCCGCCGTAGATCGCGGCCATGACGACCTTGCCCTGCTCCAGGTCGTGCGGGATGAACACGCAGGAGCGGAAGCCGGCCCGGGCGGCGGCGGCGCCGACGGCGCCGGCCAGGTTGCCCGTGGAGGAGCAGGAGAGGGTGGTGAAGTCGAACGCGCGCGCCGCCTCGATGGCCTGCGCGACGACGCGGTCCTTGAAGGAGTGCGTCGGGTTGCCGGAGTCGTCCTTCACGAACAGCTTGCCGGCGTCGACGCCCAGCTCGCGGGCCAGGTTGTCGGCCTGGACGAGCTTGGTCCAGCCCGGGTTGATGTTCGGCTTCTCCGCCACGTCGGCCGGGACGGGAAGCAGCGGCGCGTAGCGCCAGATGTTCGCGGGGCCGGCCTCGATACGCTTGCGGAGTTCTTCGGTGTCGTAGGCCGAGAAGTCGTACGCGATCTCGAGGGGGCCGAAACACTCCTCGCAGGCGAAGACCGGGCCGAGGGGCACACGGTGTCCGCACTCGCGGCAGGAGAGCGCCGCGGCGGGACCCAGATCGACGGAGTTCGTGGTGCCTGCAGTGGTGATCGTGGTGTCTACATCAGTCTGCGCAGCCATGGAGGCGAGGCCCTTTCTCCTCATCTTCCTCACGGCGCACTTCGCCGTGAGACGGATTTGGCACCTTCCCTAGTCGGGAGCCTCGCTGCGACGACGTCGATGACGTGCATGTCGTACGAGAACCGACTGGAGGGTTGCCGGGGCTTCAACGGGCCGTATCCCTCTGCCCCTCTGGATGAGCGGTATTCGATTGTTGATCTCTGCTACGCGGTGGCGACCCCCGACATGCGATGGTCATCCGCGTTGTTCAAGACTGTAACCGAAGGCCAGGACAGTTGAGATAGTCGTCCGAACCGCGAGATGGATCACATGGTCGAGGGATCATGGGGTCAGACAGTGAGGAGCCGCAGACTGTGCTGGAAGAAGTCGAGCGGTGGCTGAGTACCCGCTCCTGGTCCGTTTCCGACCGCCCGCTGCACCGGCTCGTCGCCGCGAAGCGTGCCACGAACTCCTCGGTGAGCGTCGTGCTGCCCGCGCTGAACGAGGAGGAGACGGTCGGTGAGATCGTCGCGGTCATCCGCCATGACCTGATGCACCAGGTGCCCCTCGTCGACGAGATCGTCGTCGTCGACTCCGGCTCGACGGACCGCACCTCCGCGGTCGCCGCCGCCGCGGGGGCCCGGGTGGTGCACCGGGACGAGATACTCCCGCGCATTCCGGCCGTGCCCGGCAAGGGCGAGGTCCTGTGGCGGTCGCTGCTGGTGACCGGTGGGGACATCGTCTGCTTCATCGACGCGGACCTGAAGGAGTTCTCGTCGGACTTCGTGTCGGGGATCGTCGGGCCGCTGCTCACCGAGCCGGGCGTGGACCTCGTCAAGGCGATGTACGACCGTCCGCTGGGCTCTGCCGCAGGTCAGGGCGGCCGGGTCACGGAACTCATGGCGCGCCCGCTGCTGAACATGCACTGGCCGCAGCTGGCCGGCTTCGTCCAGCCGCTCGGCGGGGAGTACGCCGCCCGCCGCTCCCTGCTGGAACAGCTGCCGTTCCCCGTCGGGTACGGGGTGGAGCTGGGCATGCTGGTCGACGCGCTGCACCTGGTGGGGTTGGACGCGCTGGCCCAGGTGGACGTGGGTGTGCGCAAGCACCGCCACCAGGACGGACAGGCGCTGGGCCGCATGGCCGCCGCGATCTACCGCACGGCGCAGCTGCGGCTGGCCCGCGGGCATCTGATCCGCCCGTCCCTCACCCAGTTCGAGCGGGGCAGGGAAGGCTTCGAGCCGCGCACGCACTCGGTCGACACCGAGGAGCGGCCGCCGATGGCGGACATCGCGGAGTACCAGTCACGCAGAGTGGCGTGATCGGGCGGTTGTATACGTCCTGCCGTATCGCTTCCGTACGTTTGAGCGTTTCCGAGCCGGGCTAGGTTGAGGCGTATGGCTTCTGCGCACGGTGCTCATCGGATTCTCGTCGCGTCCAACCGGGGCCCGGTCTCGTACTCGCTGGACGAGACCGGGGAACTCACCCCCAGGCGCGGTGGGGGCGGGCTGGTCTCCGGGCTCTCGGCGATCGGGCCGGACGCGGGCGCCCTGTGGGTGTGCTCGGCGCTCGGTGACGGGGACCGCGAGGCGGTGCGGCGCGGGGTCGGCGAGGACGGCGTACGGATGCTGGACATCGACGCCGACGTGCACGCGGACGCGTACAACGGCATCGCGAACTCGGTGCTGTGGTTCGTCCACCACCTGCTGTACCAGACGCCGCTGGAGCCCGTCTTCGACGCGGAGTTCCGGCGCCAGTGGGCGTCGTACGAGACGTACAACCGTGCCTTCGCGCGGGCGCTGGCCGACGAGGCGGCCGAGGGTGCGGCGGTGCTCGTGCAGGACTACCACCTGACGCTGGTCCCCGGGATGCTGCGCGAACTGCGCCCCGACCTCAGGATCGGCCACTTCTCCCACACCCCGTGGGCGCCGGTCGACTACTTCCGCATGCTCCCCGACGACATCGCCGAGCAGGTTCTGCACGGCATGCTGGGCGCGGATCGGCTCGGCTTCCTGACGCGGCGCTGGGCGGACGCGTTCACCGCCTGCGCGGACGCCCTCGTGGGCGGGCTCGGCGGCACCCGGGTCGGGGTGCACGGGCTCGGCGCCGACGCCGACTTCCTGCGCGCCCGCGCGCACCAGGCGGACGTCGGCGAGCGGATGGCCGCGCTGCGCGAGCAGATCGGGCGGGGCCCGGACGGTGAGCGCCGCCGGACCGTCGTGCGGGTGGACCGCACGGAGCTGTCGAAGAACATCGTGCGCGGGCTGCTGTCCTTTCGGCAGCTCCTGGAGGACGAGCCCGCGTGGCGCGAGCGGGTCGTGCACGTGGCGTTCGCCTACCCCTCCCGGCAGGACCTCGCCGTGTACCGCGACTACACGGCCGAGGTGCAGCGCCTGGCGGATGAGATCAACTCCCGCTACGGGACGCCGGGTTGGACCCCCGTGGTGCTGCACGTCAAGGACGACTTCGCCCGCTCGCTGGCCGCCTACCGGCTCGCCGACGTGGCGCTGGTCAACCCCGTCCGGGACGGGATGAACCTGGTCGCCAAGGAGGTCCCGGTGGTCTCCGACGAGGGGTGTGTGCTGGTGCTGTCCCGGGAGGCGGGGGCCTACGAGGAGCTGGGCGAGGACGCGCTGACCGTGAACCCGTACGACGTGATCGGCACCGCGCGGGCGCTGCACGAGGCCCTGACGATGCCGGCGGGCGAGCGCGCGGAACGCACGAAGCGGCTTGCCGCGGCGGCGACTGCGCTGCCGCCGGCCCAGTGGTTCCTGGACCAGCTGCACGCGCTGGAGGCCCCTACAGCGGGCTGATGGCCGCCGCCAGGTCCGCCAGCAGTCGTACTACTCCCCCCGGGCCGTCGACCACCAGGTCGGCGCGCTCGGACAGTTCCGTCACCTCCGAGCTGCCGCTGCACACGAGCAGGCCCGGTACGCCGTCGGAGCGGAGTTTGTCGACGGCGGCGAAGGCGGGGAGGTCTCCGAGGTCGTCGCCGCCGTAGAGGACTGCTTCGGCGCCGAGTTCGCGGACGTACTCCAGCAGTGCGACGCCCTTGTCCATGCCGGGTGGGCGCAGTTCCAGCACCATCCGGCCGGGTTCGACGATCAGGCCGTGCCGGGAGGCGAGGTCGGCGAGGGGCTCGCGGAGGGCTTCGAAGGCGGCCTGCGGATCCTGGGCGCGGCGCGTGTGGACCGCCACCGCGCGGCCCTTCTCCTCGATCCAGGTGCCCTGCCAGACGCCGATGCGGTCCAGGAACCCGGGCAGTTCGGCGCGTACGGCGGCGACGCCTGGGTGCGGGGCGGGGGCGCTGACGGTGGAGCTGACGGCGTCCCAGCGCTCGGCGCCGTAGTGGCCGAGGACGACCAGGTGCTCCAGGCCCGGCACGCCCGCGAAGCCGCCGTGGCGGACGGCGACGCCGGCCGGGCGGCCGGTGACCACCACGACGGCGGCGACCTTGGGGGCGAGGGCCGCGAGGGCGGCGACCGCGTCCGGGTGGGCGCGGGCCTGTTCCGGGTCGGGGACGATGGGGGCGAGCGTGCCGTCGAAGTCGAGGGCGATCACGGCGCGGTCGGGGGTGGCGAGGATGGCGTCCAGGCCGTCGCGGCCTGCTGCGGTCGCGGGGGTCGGGAGGGGATCTGTGTCTTCCGTCGGTTCCGTGGATTCCGTAGGGCTGCCCATACCGCCGACCCTATCCGCGCGATGCGCCCGCCGGAGGGGTGCCGGGGTCAGCGCTCCGCCCGGCGGGCGTCGCGTATCCGGCGGAGGCGGTTGACCGTGACCGGGTCGTGGGCCAGCGCCCTGGGGTCGTCCAGGAGGGCGTTGAGCAGCTGGTAGTACCTCACGGGCACGAGCCCCAGCCGCTCCCGTATCGCCCGCTCCTTCGCCCCGGGCCCGCTCCAGCCCTGCCGCTCCATCGCCAGAATCCCCCGCTCCCGGGGGGTGAGCTCTTCCATGCCCGCACGGTATCGGCAGGCACTGACAAGGTCGGCCGGACCTGGGGCGAGGCGGCTACTCCGAGCTCTCCGCCACCGAAGCCGCGTTCTGCAGCTCGGTGAGGACCGAGGACGGGTTTCCGCCCGGGGCGACGGCCTTGCCTATGCCGGCCTTGATGTCGGCGCTGACGGCGGCCCAGGAGGTCTTGTCGACGGGATAGAGCTCGGCGGCGGGGAGTTCGTCGAGGAAGGGGGTGAGGTCCTTGTCCCTGGGGTCCTCGGCCATGGCCTGGGACGCCGACGTGGTCACCGGCAGCAGGTCGTACTCGCGGGAGAAGGCCAGCACGTTCTTCTCGCTGTAGACGAAGTCGAGGAAGTCGCCGGCCTGCTTGCGGTGGCCGTTCTGCTTGAACGCCATCATCCAGTCGGCGACGCCCATCGTGGACCGGGCCCGCCCGTCCACGCCGGGCATCGGCACCATGCCGAACTTCACGCCCTTGTTCGCGGCCATCTTCATCAGCGTGGGATGCCCGTTCAGCATCCCGACCTCGCCCCGCGTGAACGCGGCGAACGCGGCCGCCCGGTCGAGCTTCGCCGGCGCGACGGGCCCGGTGAGCCCCCGGTCGACGAGTTCGTCCTTGAGCCAGCTGAAGGTGGCGACGTTCTGCGTGGAGTCGAGGTGGTAGGTGCCGACGTCGTCGGTGTACCCGTCGCCCCCGCTGAGCAGCCACTGCATGGTCTCGGCCTGCGCCTCCTCGGGTCCCAGAGGCAGCGCGTACGGCGTCTTCACGCCCTTGGACTTCAGCACCTTCGCGTCGGCGGCGAGCTCGCTCCAGGTCTTCGGCGCGGTGAGCCCCGCCGAGGAGAACAGCTTCTTGTTGTAGAAGAGCAGCCGCGTCGACGCCGCGAAGGGCAACGCGTACTGCACCCGGTCCTTCTTGCCTGCCTCGCCGAGCTGCGAGACGAAGTCGGCCTGGACGGGTATGGAGAGCAGTTCGTCGGCGGTGTAGAGCTGGTCCCTGGCGGCGTAGTCGGAGTACGCGCCGATCTGCGCCAGGTCGGGCGCGTGCCCCGCCGCGACCATCTCCTTGACCTTGCGGTCGACGTCGGTCCAGGAGTAGACGCTGACCTCGACCTTGGTCCCGGGGTGGTCGGCCTCGTAGGCGGTGGCGAGCTTGTTCCAGTACTTCTTGGAGCTGTTGGCCGCGGAGTCCCCGTAGTCGGCGGCGACCAGCTTCAGGGTCACGTCCCCGGAGTCGCCGGAGCTGCCGCAGCCCGCGAGTGTCGCCGCCATGCTCATGGCGGACACCGCCGCGACCAGTCCTGTCCTGCGCGTCCTTGTCCCACGCGTCCCGCGCCGCTGCACCGCTCGTTCCCCAAACACTGTCTGCCACCACTGACTTTTCGAACTGTTGAATTGTTGAACTGTTTCCCAGACTTGTTGTCCAGACCAGTCGTCTCGCAGTTCGGACACAAGGTCTACACCACGTGAATGGACTAGACCTCTCCTGGGGTAAGGGGCGACACTGTCCCCCGTGAGACATGTCATCGCCCTCGATGTGGGCGGCACCGGGATGAAAGCCGCCCTCATGGGAGCGAGCGGCGCCGCGCCTTCCGAGGGGACACCCCCCGCTCCCCCCGTGCTGCACCGGGCCCGCCGCGCCACGGGCCGGGAGCACGGCCCCGACGCCGTCGTGGAGACGATCCTCGACTTCGCTGCCGAGCTGCGCGGCTGGGGCGAGGAGCACCTCGGTGAGCCCGCCGCGGCCGCCGGGGTCGCCGTCCCCGGCATCGTCGACGCCGCCGACGGCATCGCGGTGTACGCGGCCAACCTCGGCTGGCGCGACGTACCCCTGCGCGCCCTGCTCAGCGAGCGGCTGGCCGGCGTCCCGGTCGCGCTCGGCCACGACGTGCGGGCCGGCGGTCTGGCGGAGGGCCGGATCGGCGCGGGCCGGGGCGCGGACCGCTTCCTGTTCGTGCCGCTCGGCACCGGCATCGCGGGCGCGATCGGCATCGACGGCACCGTCGAGGCGGGCGCGCACGGCTTCGCGGGCGAGATCGGACACATCGTCGTACGCCCGGGGGGAACCCCGTGTCCGTGCGGCCAGCGCGGCTGCCTGGAGCGGTTCGCGTCGGCGTCGGCGGTCAGCCAGGCGTGGGCGCAGGCGTCCGGGGACCCGGCGGCGGACGCGGCGGACTGCGCCAAGGCCGTGCGGTCCGGGGACCCGCGCGCACAGCGGGTCTGGCAGGACGCCGTCGACGCGCTCGCCGACGGCCTCGTCACCGCGCTCACCCTCCTGGACCCGCGCACCCTGATCATCGGTGGCGGACTCGCCGAGGCGGGGGAAACCTTGTTCACACCGCTGCGCGCCGCCGTCGAGCGACGCGTGACCTTCCAGAAGCTGCCGTCGATCGTCCCCGCGGCCCTCGGGGACGCGGCCGGCTGCCTGGGCGCCGGACTGCTGGCCCGTGACCTGCTCGACGCCGTTTCCCACCCGACTTCGGAGGTAACCACCTGATGGCCCCTAGCAAGGTTCTCGCCGGTGCACGGGTGGTCCTGCCCACCGGGATCGTGGACGGCGGCCGCGTGATCGTCGACGGCGCGCGCATCGCGGGGAGCGCGCACCCGGACGCGCCGGCCCTGGACCTCTCCGGCCACTGGCTGGTCCCCGGCTTCGTCGACATCCACAACCACGGCGGCGGCGGCGCGTCCTTCACCTCGGGGACGGTCGAGGAGGTCCTCCAGGGCGTCCGCACCCACCGTCTGCACGGCACGACGACGCTCGTCACCTCCACCGTGACCGGCGAGATGGACGGGCTGGCCCAGCGCGCCGGCCTCCTTTCGGAGCTGGCCGAGCAGGGCGACATCGCGGGCATCCACTTCGAGGGCCCGTTCATCTCGCCGTGCCGCAAGGGCGCCCACTCCGAGGCACTGCTGCGCCACCCGGACCCGGCGGAGGTCCGCAAGCTGATCGACGCGGCCCGGGGACGGGCCCGCATGGTCACGCTCGCCACCGAGCTGCCGGGCGGCATCGACTCCGTGCGGCTGCTGGCGGAGCACGGGGTGATCGCGGCGATCGGGCACACGGACGCGACGTACGAGCAGACGGTGGAGGCCATCGACGCGGGCGCCACGGTCGCCACCCACCTCTTCAACGCGATGCCGGTGCTCGGCCACCGCACGCCGGGCCCGATCGCGGCCCTGCTCGAGGACGAGCGCGTCACGGTCGAGTTGATCAACGACGGTACTCATCTGCACCCGGCCGCGCTGCAGTTGGCGTTCCATCACGCGGGCGCGGGGCGGGTCGCGTTCATCACGGACGCGATGGACGCGGCGGGCTTCGGCGACGGCCGCTACATGCTCGGCCCGCTGGAGGTGGAGGTGGCGGACGGCGTCGCGCGCCTTGTGGAGGGCGGCTCGATCGCGGGCTCCACGCTCACTCTGGACCGCGCGTTCAAGCGGGCGGTCACGGTGGACCGGCTGCCGGTCGAGGACGCCGTCGCCGCACTGTCCGCCAACCCGGCCCGCCTCCTCGGCGCGTACGACCGGGTGGGCTCCCTGGAGCCGGGCAAGGACGCCGACCTGGTGGTCCTCGACGCCGCGTTCGACCTCAAGGGCGTGATGCGCGGGGGCGAGTGGGTGGTCGATCCACAACTGGGCTGATTCGCCCGGGTTGTTGCTCTTGCACGTACTGTACGGCGGTCGGCCCGGGGCACTGGGCCGACCGCCGTCTCTTTGGCATGATCAGGGCGGTTACTGAAGGTAGGCCGTCGCTGGGAGGTGGGTCTCGTGATCCTCACGGTCACGCTGAACACCGCTCTCGACATCACCTACCGCGTCGGCGCCCTGCGGCCGCACACCTCGCACCGGGTGACCGAGGTGACGGAACGGCCCGGTGGCAAGGGCGTGAACGTGGCCCGCGTGCTCGCCCTGCTCGGTCACCGGGTGGCGGTCACGGGCTTCACGGGCGGCGCGACGGGCCGCGCCGTGCAGGACCGGCTCGCGCACACGCCGGGGGTGGTGGACGCGCTGGTCCCGGTGGCGGGTTCGACGCGCCGCACCATCGCGGTGGTCGACACCACCACCGGTGACACGACCCAGCTGAACGAGCCCGGCCCCGCCATCACTCCCGCCGAATGGTCGGCCTTCCAGGGGGCGTACGAGGATCTGCTGCGCTCCGCCTCGGCGGTGGCCCTGTGCGGCAGCCTGCCGCCCGGGGTGCCGGTGGGCGCGTACGCCGGGCTCATCCGCACGGCACGCACCCTGGGGGTACCGGTCCTGTTGGACACCAGCGGCGAACCGCTGCGCCGCGGGGTCGCCGCCCGCCCCGACATCGTCAAGCCCAACGCCGACGAACTCGCCGAACTCACCGGCTCCCACGACCCGTTGGAGGCCACCCGAAACGCCCGCCGACGCGGCGCCCACACGGTCGTGGCCTCTCTCGGCGCGGACGGCCTCCTCGCCGTGAACGCCCAGGGCCGCTGGCGCGCGACCCCGCCCCGCCACATCCGAGGCAACCCGACCGGCGCCGGCGACTCGGCCGTCGCGGGCCTCCTCTCGGGCCTGGTGGAACACCTTCCCTGGCCGGCCCGCCTGGCCCGCGCCGTCGCCCTGTCGGCAGCGACCGTACTGGCCCCGGCAGCGGGCGAGTTCGACCGCGCGACGTACGAGGAACTACTGAGCCGCGTCGCGGTGACGGGGGACGCGACCGCGGCGTGACGCGCGGTCCGGTACTGCGAGGCGGGGCTACTTCTTCCAGCCCTTGACCAGATACACCTGATCCAGGTTGAAGTCGCAGTCGTCACCCTGCTCGCAGGAGATCTTGATCTCGTTGGTGCCCTTGTTGAGCAGGATGTTGGAATAGGTGTTGGTCCAGCCCTTCACGTAGTCGCCCTCGGGGGCGTGCGCGAAGTTACCCATGTTGATCTTGCGGCTCTGTGCCGTGCCGTTGATCGTGAGCGTGGAGCTCTCGTCCTTGCCGGGCACTCCGTAGAGGACGAACAGCGTGTACTTGCCGTCCTTGGGGATGCCGCTCGGGGTCCAGGTCACGCTTGCGCCGACCTGGTTGAAGCCCGTGACGTAGATGCCGCCGTCCGACTTGGCGCCGGTGAGGTCGGACGCGGTGGTGACGCCGGCCAGCTTCAGCGCCTTCGCGTCGGCCTTCGGCAGCTCCGCGTCGTCGTCCGCGGCCGCCTTCGTGGAGGACTGGCTCGGCTCGGCGCTCTGGGCCGCCGACGGGGAGGAACCCGCCTTGCTGCCGCCCTTGCCCTTGTCCGAGTCGCCGCCGAGCATGGCGACGCCGATGCCGATGACGACCGCCGCGACCACGGCGATGGCGCCGATCAGCAGGCCCTTGGTGTTGGGACCGCGCCCACGCCCGCCGCCGTCACCCATCGGCACCTGCCGGGTGGCGTCCGCGCCGCCGGGCATGGTCTCGGGAGCCGCGTAGTACGCGTTCTGCTGACCATAGGGCTGCTGGGGCTGGCCGTACGCCTGGGGCTGCTGGGGCACCTGCTGGCCGTACGGCGTCGTCTGGGCGGCCTGCTGCTGGCCGTACTGGCGCTCGCCGACCGCCCGCCCCCGGTTCATCGAGCCGGGGTAGCCGTAGCCACCGCCACCGCTCGGCGGGGTGGCTCCGTTGGCCTGACCGTCGGCGTACAGATAGCCGAACGGGTCGTCTTCCTCGGGCGTGCTCGCGCCGTTGTTGCCGGGCGTCATCCCTTGGTGCTCCTAGCGGGTGCGGGGTTCAGATGCGTACGTGGATGAAGGGCGAGCCTACCCGCTCTCGCTGGCCCAAACGGGTGGCCTTCACCGCATCGACTCACTGACCTGCGGGGATCTGCGGGTTATCCCGCCCGCCTGTGCTGTTTGGGACGAGAACGTTTCTCGACGTACATCCGCTCGTCAGCGGATTTCAACACTTCGTCCGCCGTCATGCCGCAGTGTGCCCATCCGATGCCGAAGCTGGCGCCGACCCGCATGGCGCGTCCGTCGACCCGGATGGGCTGGATGATCTCGTTGCGCAGCCGCACCGCGAGGTCCTGGGCGTCGGCTCGGCCGAGCCCGTCGGCGAGGACCACGAACTCGTCGCCGCCGAGCCGGGCGACCGTGTCACCGTCGCGGACCTGCCTGCTCAGCCGCCTGGCGACCTCGATCAGCACCTCGTCGCCCGCGTTGTGCCCGAACCGGTCATTGATCGACTTGAAGCCGTCGAGGTCGCAGAAGAGCACCGCGAGGCCCTTGGTGCCGTCGTCGCTCTCGCCCTCGGGCGCGATGGTGTGGACGTGGTGGTCGAAGGCGCCGTACGCCTCCGCGCCGGTCCGGAAGTCGAAGCCGTGCCCGTGCGGGTCGACGGCGGGGTGCGTCTCGGCGTACTGCGCCTGCCCGTGGCCGTACGCCGCGTCCAGCGACTCGACCGCGCCGAGCTGCGCGGACGTCGGGCGGCGGCAGAGGCGGGAGCTGAGCCGGGAGCGCAGCTCGGCCGAGTTCGGCAGGCCGGTCAGGGAGTCGTGCGAGGCGCGGTGGGCGAGCTGCAGCTCGCGGCGCTTGCGCTCC